>CAMAHM010000081.1 GCA_945834535.1 uncultured Sutterella sp.
CTTCGAGCACGCGGCTGTTGGTGTTGACGTGCACCCAGAAATTGGTGAGCTTGCGGCCCCACAGGCGGGCCTTGGGGACGGACGCGTCGTAGCGCGGCGTGCCGCAGACGAAAGCCTCAGGGTTTTCCTGCCCGATTTTGAGCATGTCAGGCACGGCGGCCAGATCGTGCTGCCCGTCCGCATCGACCTGCAGCACATGCGTGTATCCGGCAAAGCGGGCGGCCATAAAGCCAAGCATGCAGGCCGCACCTTTGCCGCCGTTGACGGGGTTGCGCACGAGCGTGACGCCCTGCTTTTGCCCGAGCGCGTCTAAAACGTCGGCGCAGGGGCGGGAACTGCCGTCATCGACCAAAATCACGGACAGGCGACGGGCTAAAAGCGTGTCGACAATGCCCTCGAGCACCGCATGATGGTTGTAGACCGGTATCAGAGCAACGGGTCGGAAGTCCTGAGTGTCGGGCGTCAGCATCGGACCTCCTGAGAAAGGATCAGCGTGCCGCGCGAATAGGGGTGCCCGTCGGTTGTACTGTAGACGAAGGCAACGCCCGCGTCCGTTTTCTGCAGCTCAAGCAGAACCGTGCTGTCGGGACGAATGGGACGCACGAACTTGAGCGCCTTGAGGCCGGCAAAGCCGTGTGTGCCGAAAAGGCGCTCGGCAAGCTGCTCGACCCAAGTGATCTGGGTGAGTCCCGGCAGAATCGCAAAGTCTGGGAAGTGGCCTTCAAAGTAGACGCAGTCTGCAGCGACGCTGAGCGCGATACGTGCTTTGTTCGGGCTGCTGCTTTGCAACACGGCCTGCGGGGCACGGGCGTCAAACAGCGTTTCAAGCGCTGCCTGCGTTTGCTTGCCCATGGTGTTTTCGGGCATCTCCCAAGTAAAGCGCCAATAGCGGGGCAGGCAGACACGCTCGACGTGTTTGGCAAGGTGCGCGCGCAACTCGTGCGTGAGGGCGCTCTTGCCCTCTTGCACGATGAGGTTCACCCCTTCGATTGTCGGGATGCAGACGGCCGCCAGGCGCCCGCGGGCGGCGTCGCGGACAAAAACACGGGCCTTTTCGACCCAGGGGGTCGTTTCAAGCGCAGCTTCAAGCTGCGTGAGGCTGACGCGTTTTTCTTCAATCTTGACGATGCGGTCGGCTCGGCCGAGCAGCTCGAAAGTGGTGCCGTCCTCGCACAGACGCACCCGATCGTTCGTGGTTTCCCAACCGTTGCTTGAAAGCTGTGGGCTGCGGATGACGAGCAGATCGCTTTCAATGCGCCACTCTATGCCCGGCAAAGGCCGGTAGGCGGTGGCGGTGATGGAGCCGTCGACCTCCACTCGACGCTGGCGCGAAGCAATGCCGCCCGATTCGGAAGAGCCGAAAATTTCCACGGGGGTGATCCCCGTCAGGCGCCAGGTGTTGAGAAGGCCCTCTTCGGAAAGCGGGCCGCCGCTCGAATAAAGGGCGGCAATGCGGCCGACCGTACGCTGCCAGGGAAGGTGCGCGGGCAGGCGCTTTAAATGGGCCGGAGTGGCAACAACGATGCACTGTGTGCAGCGCGCGATGCGCTCGACGAGCTCCTCGGGATAGAGAATGCGTTCGTGCCAGACCGGGCGCCGTGCGGCCAAAGGCAGAAGAAGCGTAAAGAGCAGCCCGTAGATGTGTTGCGCCGGGACCGTAGCGAGTGTGAGGACGTCGTCGGCGAGTTCTTCGCGCAGGCCGTGTCCGCCCGCATCGATCGAGGCGACTTCACAGAAAAGCTGCGACAGGCGCTTTACAACAAGCGTCGGCTCGCCCGTTGATCCCGAGGTAAAAAGGGCGATGTGCGGCTGCGACGGATCGATTGTGTCACGGCACGGCGCGTCCCCCTCGAGCGGAGCAATCACTTCAGGGACCTGTGCGGCGGGGAAGTCTCCCGAAAAGCCGTCGACGATTTCATTGAGCCGACGGCAAATGTCTTCGGACGTGTCGGCGGGCAGCACCGCCGTGACGCCCGCGCACCAACACCCGAACAGGCGCACGGCAAGTTCAAAGATGTCGGGGTGAAACACTGCGATGCGCTGCGCGCCCGAAGCAAGGAACGCACGCTTGAAGTTGTTGACGGCTACGGCAAAGTCCCCGAACGTGCGCACGCCTTCGCTGCTCACGACAAAGGGAGCCGCATCGGCGTCGGTGCGGGTCAGAACGCGTTCAAGAGCCGTGAAGTAGCGGGTGTTTTGCATAGCTGATGAGTTGAGGCAACCAAAGGCCATTGCGATCAGGAGACGGTTGAGTCGTGACGTTGAAAAAATTGTCGCACAAGCCATTCGGCGGCGAACATGCATCCCATCAGGATGTAGGCGATCAAACCGTTGTAAAGCGCCCACCAGTCGTCGCTGCGCCACAGGGCCGAGTCGAGCGCGACGGCGCCGTTGACGATAAAAAACATGCACCACGCCGCCGTTGCGCCGCGACAATACGCCACGGCGCTCGCGGGCAGATCCTTGTGCCGCAGACGGGCAAAACGCTCGCAGACGGACTGCTCGGAAGAAAGGGATGCGGCAAAGATGCTCAGCATGACCGCATTGACAACGACGGGGTAAAGTTTGACGGCAAGTGCTTCATTGCTCACGGCCGTCAGAGTCGCCAACAGAGCAGCCAAAGCGGCACAAAGGAGCGAAGCTTTGCTGCGGCGCATCAAACCGATTGCAAGCGCTGCAGCTGCAACGACGGCCGCAGCCCGGGCGGGGTGTCCGATGTGCAGGCAGTACCAGACACCGGCCGGGTAGAGCAGGGCGGCCGTCGCGGCGACGATCGTGCGCAGCATGCAGTGTGTCAGCGGTTGATGATCTGCTCGAGCGTCTTGGTGAGGTCGCCCACTGTGCGGACGGTCTTGAATTCGGCCGCCGAAATGCTCTTGTTGCCGATGAAGGGCTTCAATTCGACGAGAAGATCCACAGCATCGATCGAGTCGATATCGAGATCTTCGTAAAGCCGCGTTTCGGGCTTGATGCGGCTCGGATCGATTTCAAAGGACTTTTCCAGAACGGACTTGAGTTTGTCGAGAATTTCTTGTTCGGTAACCATGATGGATAAGCAAAGACCGGAAAATCAGTTCTGACGGTTGGCGGCCACGAAGTCGGCCAAAGCTCGTACGTTGGCAAAGTGCTTCTTGTTGTCCTCGTTTTCCGAGGACAGTGTGATGCCGTACTTCTTTTTGAGGGCCAGTCCCAGTTCCAAAGCGTCGATCGAGTCGAGTCCGAGACCTTCGACAAAAAGGGGCGCGGTGCTGTCGATGTCGTCGATGGAAATGTCTTCGAGCTCAAGCGATTCAATGATGAGCGCCTTGAGTTCGGTTTCAAGTGCCTGATTGTCCATGATGCAATAAAGAAAAAGGGATTAACCCAACAAGATACGGTGTTTGAGGCAGTCCGTCAAACGACGGGCGGCGATGGGGCGCCCCCGTTCATTTTGCACCAACGCAAAGGGCGCAACGTCGATGTCGTCGCCGATTGTGATGTCGAAACGCATTTTGCGCTTCGGGATGCTGAACCAAGGTTGTCCCTTCATCAGGCTTGGGGGCTCGCATGTGATGTGCACGGGCGTGATGTTTTTGCCTGCGGCAAGCGCCGCACAGGCGGCACCGTGATGCAGGCGCGCCGGCACGCCGGGGCGAGAGCGCGTGCCTTCGGGAAAGATGATGAGCGTTTCGCCTGCGCCGAGCGCCTCGCGGCAGGCCTCGACCAGTTCGGGACCGCCGTCGTTGGCGATGTAACCCGTTACGGTCACAGGCCCCTTGGTGGCGAACGCCTCGCGCAGAGCGGCCTTTACAAGGCATGTGGAGCTTTGAGTGAGCGACATCAAAAGCACAACGTCAATGAGCGTAGGGTGGTTGGCGCAGATAAGAAGCGGCTCGTTTTTGAGACGATCGACTTTGCCGTGCACGTGGTACTCCATGACGCGCAGGCTTTGCATGAGCCACACGAAGGCGGCAAAGCTCGAGCACACCACGCGGCGGGCAAAGCGCTCGCGCTCGGCTTTGCTGCCGGGGTGAAGGCGCACAAGCGGGCAGACGCACAAGCGAAACAGCACTCCCATGACAGTAAACGTCAGAAAGCAAAAACCCGTGGCGGCCAGACGCCAAACAAAATTGAGACGCTCGGTCAACGTCATTCGAATCCCCTCGCGCATTTCCATCCCCGTCTGCCGTCGTGCAGGGTGATTTCGGGAATGCCCCCTGCAAGCCAGCGCATCTCGTCAATCGGGGTGGAGCACTCGGGAGTATTTCGGTCGACGCCGCCCGCCAACGGGGTGACGGTGATCGTAAAGAGCGCCTCGGGACAGAGCTCGGGCAAAGTGAGGCGCATCGCCCAGGCCGTCGGGCCGGAGGCGTCGCAAAGTCCGGGGCGGTGCCAAAGCTCGGGCACGGCATCTTCGGCGCGCACAAGAATGACGCTCCCGCAGCCCTCGGTGCTCTTAAGCGTCAGAAAGCTTTCCACAAGGCCCGCTGCCGCCGTGCAGGGGCCGGCGGAAAGTGCCCGATAGGCGGTGTGGTTTTTCTGCCAGATGGAGGCAATGGCGATCGAGCCGTTGTGTACGCTCGAAGAAAATGCCGCAGGGCTCACTTCACCTTCGGCGGCAAGCGCCGAATGCAGAGCAAATCCCCGGGTGACGTCGCCCCAGTTGGAAGCAAAGAGCAGCGTTTCGTCGGCGTGCGGTGCGATGTCGGCCATGGCCGACAGGGCAACTCTGCCAAAAGGCGTCATGCGGCGACGCAAAAGTGCGGGGACAGGACAGCCGACAGGGGTGTCCGAAGCCGGCAGGGGGGCATTTTCTTCATGTGCCCAACGCTGCCAGAGCTCTTGATCGGAGCACACGTCGGTTCGCAGGCTGAGGGCCGTGCAGGCGAGCGTAAAAGAGGTCATCGTTTTTCCGCCTTTGCCGCGGGGCGGCAGACGTAAAGCGTATGCGAGACACCGTAGCCGTCGCTTTTTTGTTCGATGACAAGTCCCGCTTCTGCAAGGATGGCCTCCAGGTTGGCTCGGCGGAAAAAGCGCGAGCATCCGTTGGCGACCGCTGTGAAGTACAGGGACGTTGCCGCCAGACTCAAAGCAGCCGCTTCATAGGGCTGCGTGTCTGTGAGGCATTCGAGAACGGCGATGCGGCCGCCCGGAGCAAGCAGCGTTTGGGCGCGCTTCAAAATGCTCACGGCCTGTTCGTGGGAGAAGCAGTCGAGGAACTGACTCATCCACAAAATGTCGGCGGGCTTGCTGACGGTCGGCAGGGCCGTCGAATCGAGCCAGTTGACGGGGACTGTTTCAAAGCGCGCGCCATATGCGGCCGTCTGTGGATTGGCTTGTGCGAGGGCGCACTGTTCGGGCAGATCGATCACACCGATCTGCGCCTGTGGCATGGCGCGCAGACAGGCGGCCGCAAATTTTCCCGTATTGCCGCCGATGTCGTAGAGCACGCTCGGGTGAAAAGCCTCTTCAAGCTGCCGGGCGGTTTTTTCTAAGTAGCGGTCCGAGTAGTAGTGGTCGAACGCAAACCAGCTTGTTTTAGCCGGTTCGGGCAGCACGCTCAGCGCGGGGTAGATCGTCTCCCAGGGGCCGAGCTCCCTGAGTCCTTCGGGGCGTCCCGTTTGAAGGGACTCGGTCAGGTGCGCAAGCGCCCGATAACAGACGTCGGCCGTGAAGTTGAGGTTGACGAGCGTCATGGGGTCAAGTGCCAGACACTCGCCCGTTTTCGTCAGACGCAGATTTCCGGCGTCAGAGCGCTCGAGCACGCCGCCGGCTGCAAGGACGTCGACAAGAACGCCCACGGCGTAGGTGCTCTGCGAAGTTTTGCGCGCCAGAGTGTTTTCATCGAGCCCTTCGGGTGCTTCCAAGAGTGCTTTGAAAAGCCCCAGACGCGATGCCGTGACAACGGCCTGAAATACGAAGGGAGAAAAAGCAATTTTCTGCGCTTCGTGCAGGGCCTGAATAATCGATCCATCGGCGTGACGGCGGCGGGGTACGACAGTCACGATCATTCTCCCTTGTAGCGCCCGAATACGAGCGAAGTATTGATGCCGCCGAAGGCAAAGTTGTTCGACATGACGTAGTCCGTGTCGATTGCGCGCGGAGCTTGGAGCACGTAGTCGAGCTTGCCGCATTCGGGGTCGGGGGTCTCAAGGTTGACCGTCGGGCAACACCAGCCCTCGCGCATCATCATGATGGTCATCCAGCTTTCAAGAGCGCCGCAGGCGCCGAGTGTATGCCCCATGTAGCTTTTAAGAGACGAAACGGGCACGGTGTCGCCAAAGACGGCGGCTGTGGCCAGCGATTCGGCCACATCACCCCGATCGGTGGCCGTACCGTGCAGGTTGACGTAGCCGATGTCCGAGGGCTTAA
>CAMAHM010000082.1 GCA_945834535.1 uncultured Sutterella sp.
GCGTCAGATTCCGCCCTCGTAGTGCATCTGACGCCAGGCCTCGAATACCGTGACTGCCACGGCGTTCGAGAGGTTAAGCGAGCGGTTGTTGGGGCGCATGGGAAGACGGATGCGCTGCGTTGTGGGAAAACTTTCGCGGATGGCGTCGGGCAGACCGTGCCCTTCGCTGCCGAAAATCAGCCAGTCGCCTTTTTCAAACCGCATTTGGGAAAAGACGGAACTCCCCTTGGTCGTCATGGCAAACATGCGACTTGCGTCGGGGTGCTCCTCGTCGAGGAACGCTTCCCAGCTGCGGTAGACCTTCATGGTGGTGAACTCGTGGTAGTCGAGTCCGGCACGGATGAGGTGCTTGTCGTCGATGCAGAACCCCAACGGTTCAATCAGATGCAGGGTGCAGCCCGTGTTGGCGCACAGGCGGATGACGTTGCCCGTGTTGGGCGGAATTTCGGGGTGAACGAGAACGACGTGAAACATGGCGAACGTTAGTTTTCCAAATCAGCCTTGCGGGATGCGAGCGCTTCGCGCAGCTTGGCAAGGGCCTTCTTTTCAATCTGACGGACGCGCTCGGCCGAGACGCCCAGTTCGGCCGCCAACTCCTGCAGCGTCATCGGATCGCTGTTGCCGAGGCCGTCTTCGCGCAGCCAGCGGGCCCGAATGACATGGGCGCTGCGCTCGTCGAGCGTGTTGATGGCGGTAAAGAGATCCTCGTTGGCAAGTTTGGACTTCTCGCGCTCTTCGAGCTGCGTGAGCGGCTCGTCTTCTTCATTGGTGAGCCACTGGATGGGGGCCATGGATTCGCCCTCATCGTCGTCATCCTGCGCATAGCCGTCAATGGGCGTCTCGCCCCCCGTCATGCGCTGCTCCATTTCGCGCACTTCCTCGGGCTTGACGTCGAGTGTGAGCGCAATGCGGCGCGTCTCGTCGGTTGAGAGCGTCTTGTGGTCTTCTTTGAGCTGGCGCAGGTTGAAAAAGAGCTTGCGCTGATTTTTGGTCGTGGCCAGTTTCACAAGGCGCCAGTTGCGGACGATGTATTCCTGAATTTCAGCCCGAATCCAGTGCACGGAGAACGTCATCAGACGTACGCCGCGATCCGGATCGTAGTGCTTGATGGCTTTCATCAGCCCCAGATTGCCTTCCTGAATCAGGTCGGCGTAGGGCAAACCGTATCCCAAATAGCCGCGGGCGATGGACACCACCAGACGAAGGTGGCTCAACACGAGTCTCTGCGCAGCCTGAAGGTCTCCCTTGTCGCGCAGGCGAACCGCCAGATCATGCTCTTCTTCTTGCGAGAGAATCGGTGCGGCGTTGGCCGTTCGGATGAAGGCGTCGATATCCCCGAGACGCGGCACGAGGGCGGGAACATTGGCCGGCGTGTAGGGCACCACGGCGCCCGCACTGCGACTGCGTACATTGACCGCCCGCGAACTGACCGGGCGCAGGCGATCATCGATCTGCTCCTCATCGCAGGGCAGTGCGTCGCTTTCCTGTACCGGTTCGAGGCTGATGTCCTCGTAGCGGCCGAAAAGCTCGTCCGAATTGTCGTGGCAGCGATCCGTCATGCTGGTCGGTTCAAATGCAGGGCGCATTGCATGCGCCCTGCACAAGGGAAATTGAAAACGGAAGTGATCCTACACTGTTGCACCTGGCTGGTGCGCGGTGTGCGGGCATGAAGATTGTTTCACAAGTTGACTGATTCGGATCAAACGCCTGTGACACTGACGCGCTTTAAAGCATCCGAAGCGGCCATCATGCCGACGATCCATCCGAGTAGCGCGGCGCCTCCCACGTAGAGGATGCACCAGTCGTAGCTCGGCAAACGCAGAGCGACGGAGACGCCGTACAGTGAAGCAAAGTCCGCAAGCGGCTTGGAGAGCAGTCCCAGTCCGAGGTGTGTGAGGCCCATCGAAATCAGGGCGGCTAGCGTAAGCGTCAGTGCACCGCGCCACAGGTAGGGCCGCTTGATGAAGGCGGGCGTGGCGCCAAAGAGGTAGAGCGCGCGAATTTCGTCCTTTTGCGCGGCGGTCGTCAGGCGCACGGAGGCAAAGATCACCAAGAGGACCAAGAGCCCCACGATGACGCCGAAAAGCGACAACACGATCGTCGAGGCGCTTGTGAGCGCAACAAGGTACTTGGCCCACTGATTGTCGTAAGCCACCGAGTCGATGCCTTTGAGTTTTTTCAGTTCGCTCGCGCAGGCCGCCAGCTCCTCGCTCGTGACGTTGGTGGCCACGGTCGCGATGAGAATGTCGGGCAGGGGATTGCTGCTTGTTTTGGCGCTTCTGAGGCCCAGACTGGCGTTGACGGACTCAAGTGCTTCCTTTTTGGGCATGATCCGCACGGAACTAAAGAGCGGATTTTTGGCGATGTTGTCCGCCAAAGCCCGAACCGTCTTGTCCGAGGCCGTGCGATCGGTAAAGATGGTCACTTCGGTTTGGGTGGGCATGTTGAAGATGTCGCCCGACATGGAAAGCGCCATGGACACCAGAAAGAACGGAATCGTCAGGGCAAGCCCGGCAAGGGCCACCGCCAGACCGAAAAGCATTTTCTGAGTGACGATGGCGTGCACTGTTTGTTTGAAGGCCCAGATGCGGCTCGTCAGAAGACTCATCACACGCCTCCCTGCATGGACCAGGGGTCTCCTGATCCGTCAAACTCGTGGGCTTCGACCGTGCGCGGGCCCGCGAGCTCGATGGCGCGCACGGCAACTGTGTTGGGGCGGATTTCAAGGTGGCTTGCAACGATGACCGAGGTCCCCCAAAGCGAAACGTTGCCTAGAAGATCCATGAGCAGCTGAGCGTTTTCCAGGTCCAGATGCGCGCAAGGTTCGTCAGCCAGAACCACGGCCGGCTGATTGACGATGGCGCGCGCCAGACAGGCAATCTGTTTTTGCCCGGCCGACAGGCCCTGCGGCGAGAGCGAGGCCAGATCGGCAATGCCGCAGTTCTCAAGGGCGCGCATGGCTCGGCGGTGGGCTTCGCCATAGGACTCCTCGGCGGCAAGCGCAGGCAGCATCACGTTTTCAAGAACCGTCCGATCGTTCAGAAGCAGCAGCTCCTGACGCATGATGCCCATCGTGCGGCGCACGAGCATCATCTGGCGGTCGGAAAACGTGTTGATGCAGTCGCCTGCAACCATGACGCGGCCCGTATGGGGGCGCATCAGACCGGCGATCATATTGAGCGCAAGCGTCTTGCCTGAGCCCGTCGGCCCGTACAGACAGACGAACTCACCGCGCGTCACGTTGAAGCTGATGCCCGAGACGCGCACGCCGGGAAATTCAATTCCCGCGTCAATGAGTTCCACCAAAGGAGTGTTGACATGCATTCTGAAATCAGTCCTGCAGAACAAACTGCACGCCGACGCGCGCCCACACGAGCGCTTCCTGTTCGAGCAGATAGTTGGTGAGCGGATGACGGGCAAGCCACTGCGGGTCGATGGCGAGCGTGTAGACCCATTGACCCTCATCCATTGTGCGCGACAGAGAAAAGACCGGAAGATGAACCGTGCGGCGGGCATGCGCAAAGATCACCGCCAGACGCAGCGCGAGCACCATGTCCATGTGTGCGGGCGTCGCAAAAAGCTCTTCAACCTTTTTGAGGTTGCCCCGCTGTCCGAGCACCACGCGGCTCATGAGCGTCTGATCGACCCGCGAAAAACCGGGCAAATCCGAGTGCATGATGATGTACTGACTGTGGCGGTGGTAGCTGTTGGGGCTGATAAGTCGGCCCGTTTCGTGCAGCATGGCCGACCACTGCAGCAGTTTGCGGCAGTTGTGCTGTGCGGCCGAAGCGTCGAGGCTGGTGAAGAACTTGTCGGCAAGCGCGGCCACGCGGGCGGCCTGCTGCTTGTCAAGGCCCGAGCGCTTGATCAGGCTCGTCACGGTGCCGTCGCGTGTGTCGCGCTGCTCGTGGCGACCGAGAAGATCGTAGAGCAGGCCCACGCGCAAGGCGCCCTGGGCGGGGCGCATTTCACGGATTTTGAGCGTTTCAAAGACGGCCGACAGAACGGCAAGGCCGCCGGCGATCACCTCGCGCCGATCTTCCTTGAGGCCTTGAATTTTGAACTTTCGGATGTCGCCCGCTTCAATCATTTCGGTGCGCAGACGCTTCAAAAGTGCGGGCGTCACGACGCCGTTCGTCAGCCCCGCGGCCATGCCGATGTCGGCAATGGCGCCGATCGAGCCGGCGCTGCCGTAGGCGGCGTCCCAATTGCGGCTGGAAAAGTCGGGGCCGGCTTCTTCAAATTCGGCCTGCGCATGCAGTTGAGCGTTGCGCATTCCCTTGGCAGTGATTTTGCCGTCGGGGAAGAATTCCACCATGGTGTTGACGCAACCGACGTGGAAGGATTCGCAGTTTTTAACGACGAATCCGCAGCCGACGATCAGCTCGGTCGAAGCGCCGCCGATGTCAACGACAAGCCGTCGCTCCGAGGAGGGCGGCAGTGTGTGCATGCAGCCCGAATACACGAGACGCGCTTCTTCACGGCCGGCAATGATCTCGATCGGATGCCCCAGGGCTTCTTCGGCCTTGGGGAGAAATTCCGCGGAATTTTTTGCCACGCGCAATGCCTGCGTGCCGACGGCCCTCACGTTCTGAGCGGGCACGCCTTCGAGCTTTTCGCGAAAGCGGCGCAGGGCTGCCAAGGCGCGCTCCTGGCACTCGGGCGTGAAGGCTCCTTCTTCATCCAAACCCGCAGCCAGACGCACGGTTTCCTTCCAATAGGACTCGGTCTGGAAGGCATCGTCGAGCACGCGGCCGACTTCAACGCGGAAACTGTTGCTGCCCAAATCGACTGCACCGTACAGCTGCTGGTTTTTGCGGGAGGTTTTGTTGCTGTCCATGATGGCGATCAATGGTTGTGAATTGGTTGGCCGGGAAATCAGGCGTCTTCGTCGAGGCCGACCAGGGCGTTGGCGAACTGGTGCGCATTAAAGGGCTGCAGATCATCAATCTGTTCGCCGACGCCGATAAAGTAGATGGGCAACGGGTTTTCCGCGCGCTCGGAAGCGAGCGCAACGAGCACGCCGCCCTTGGCGGTGCCGTCAAGCTTGGTGACGATAAGACCGGTAAGAGCACTGTAGGCGTCAAAGGTTTTCACTTGGGTGAGAACATTCTGACCGTTGGTGCCGTCGACGACGAGAATGACTTCGTGCGGGGCGCCCTCGAGGGCCTTGCCCTGTGCGCGGCGAATGCGGCCGAGTTCTTCCATAAGGTGCGACTGCGTGGGCAGACGGCCCGCGGTGTCGGCAATGACCACGTCCGTGCCGCGGGATTTACCGGCCGAAACGGCGTCAAACACCACGGCGGCAGGGTCGCCCCCGCTCTGGCTGATCACGTCGATGCGGTTGCGCTCGCCCCAAACGGCGAGCTGCTCGCGGGCGGCGGCGCGGAACGTGTCGGCGGCGGCCAGAAGCACGGTCTTGTTCTGCTGTGCGAGCCACTTGGAAATTTTGCCGATGGTGGTGGTCTTGCCTGCGCCGTTGACGCCCTCCATCATGATGACGAGCGGCTTGTGGGCATCAAGATCCATACGCTTTTGGGTAGGCGCAAGAATGCGTTCGATTTCGTCACGCAGCGCAAGGCGCACCTCGTCGCGGGTCTTGAGCCCCTTTAATTTCACCGTGTCGCGCAAACTCTGTAGGATAAGTCCCGTCGGGCGATAGCCCACATCAGCGGCGATGAGGGACTCTTCGAGTTCATCGAAGAAGTCTTCATCGATCACGCCGCCGGAAAAAAGCCCCACGATGTTGATGCGCGTGCGCGCAAGGCCGTTTTTTAAACGCGAAAAAAATCCCATGTCGACCCAAGACAGAAAAAAGACGGCGGCCGCCACTAAAAACGGCCGCGGTATTCAAGCAAAACAACTTAGCAGTTTACCAACCCGCTCTCGGGCAGTGGGAGCGGTTCGCATCGTTGGCGGCAAATATAAGCGCACACCGTTGCCGGTCGATGACAGAAGCGGCCTCAGACCTACGCCCGAGCGTGTGCGGGAAACCGTTTTTGATTGGCTCACCCACCTTTTGGGAGGGTTGACGGGCTGTGCGGTGTGCGACATGTTTGCCGGTTCCGGCGCCATGGGGCTGGAATCGGTCAGCCGCGGTGCCGCGACGGCGGTGATTTTGGAAAAGGACCGAAAAAGTGCGGCTGCCATTGCCCGCGTAGTGGAAAAACTCGGGGCGCAGAGCGAAGCCCGGGTTGTCTGCACCGATGCATTTGTCTGGCTTGACAACAACGCCCGAGCTGCAGAGCCGATGCTCTTTGACGTCGCCTTCATCGATCCGCCCTTTGCGCTCAGAATGCATGCCAAAGCGGCGCAGGCGGCACTTCCAAACCTTAAGCCCGAGGGGCT
>CAMAHM010000083.1 GCA_945834535.1 uncultured Sutterella sp.
CCTGGATCGCCGCCCACAAGCTCGTGGACCGCTCCAAGAACTAATTGCGCATAAATCCGCCGAGCGGCCGCATCCCGGCCGCTCCGTCGCAGGAAACCCGCTTGAAATTTTCAGTCTCCGGCTGAAATTTCGGCGGGTTTTCCGTTTTCAGCCCGACGATCCCTCGGGTCAGAGACGGAGTGCGCTTCCCGCACCGGACCAGTCGACGTCATCAAAGCGGCGCGCGAGCGCGGCGGCCGCCTTAAACCCCGTGCAGTGGTTCACTCTCCAGCGCCGGACGGGCGTCTGCGCGAGAGTGTCCATCCATTGCGGGTAGGCGTCGCACGAAACGCCGCACAGGTGCGTGCCGCCCACGATGGTGTCGAACTCGGTCACGCCGAAGGCGTCTTTGACATGCTTCAGAATATTCGGGAGTCCCGCGTGCGCACATCCGAGCACCAGCGAATAACCGCGCTCACCTTGCACGAGAAGTGAAACGTCATCGGCAAAGGTGTCGGGGACCTTGCGGCCGTCCGCGGTTTCTTCAAACATGGCGCGATGCGTGATGAAGGTCTCATCACGAACTTCCTGCGGTACCACAAAGGCCGTGACTTCGGGAAGAATGCGGGCAGAAGGCTCAATGCTCTCAAAAGGCAGGCCCGCGAGTACGGCGCCGCCTCCGGCAAGCCGTGCGGCGTCGGCGTCGCCCCAGCGGGCACGCGCAATGTTTTCGGAGGCCCAGATCTTGGCCCGCGGTGCCAGACGCACCATGTCCATCAGTCCGGCTGTATGGTCAAAGTGCCCGTGCGACAGGGCGATATTTTGGATCGCACTCGGATCGAGGCCAAGGAAACGAAGATTGTGCTCAAGGACATGCAGAATGCCGCCCGTATCCCAAAGCAGGTTCCCGGAGGGCGTTTCGATCCACATCGAGTAGCCCCATTCGGCATAGAGTCCCTGCTTCTGACAAAAGTTGTCGACGACGACGGTGGCTTGAATCATGAGCGTTCCCCCAAAAAACATATAAAGCGATTCTGCACCAAATAGCCGACACTTTCTGAAACGGCGATGAAGAACGGCAAAATCGGTCATGAATATTCCACAGCACTCGAACGAGGTGGATTGAGTGTGACCTGATGGCACATTGTCGCTGACAAAGCGCAATCAAGCATACGTCGGCGCAGGCTTGCGGCTCGCTAGCGCAGATGCCAAGCGCTTTGCGCCTTAGTCGCGGGCCGACGGGATAGGTTGGTCCTTCTGCTGAGGCTTTCTTGAAAATTTTCGAACGAAACGTGACAAATTTTGAAAAAACAGATATACTTCAGCCTTCGTCGAATCGATAATTCATTCGACAAAAATTTGTTTGACGCGGAAGGATGGCAGAGTGGTTGAATGTACCGCCCTGGAAAGGCGGCGTACTCTATTCGGGTACCGAGGGTTCGAATCCCTCTCCTTCCGCCAGATCAAAAGTCAGATCTGTAATAAAATCAAAGTGTTAGCAAGGGCCTCAAAGGTCCTTTTTTTTGATTTTTGGCCTGATTTTTGCAAAAAAATACGGCAAAATTACTCCATCTAAGGTATGTTTTGCCGATTTTTAGACGAGGTTTTGGGTAAGCAACCATCGAATCGAAAAAAGTTTTTTCCAGACAGAAAAGAGGCCGCGGGTAGCGGCCTCTTTTCTGTCTGCGGCAGGTAAGGGTTACTCGGTCTGTGCTCCTGGTTCGCGGTAGTTCCACGGCAGCCAGGCGGCGTAGTCGAAGCCGTCGTCGGCACCGTCATCGAACTGAGACAGCCCGGCCTGCCAGTTCTCACCTGCTGTGCGTTTGGCGGTCAGTGTCCTCGAAGCTTGGTGCAGGTACAAAGCCCGGCCATAGGCGCGCAGCCACCTCACGGTGTCCGTGATTCTGTTGGCCTTGGCCATCTCGTTGAGCGACATCAAGATACACAGGCTTTGTGTGCGCTCCTGCGACTGCTTGAAGTTCGTCAGCTTCCTGAGAGCCGCAACGATTCGAATGGCGCGCTCGGCGTTGTTGTTGTCCGGCGGCACTTTGGGGTTGGCAAGGAAGACTTGAAAGTTTTCTCGCCGATTCATGTAATAGACGACTGCCTGCTCAACGGTCGAGGAGTCGCCCTTGGTTTCATACTCGCCGTTGCCCTTGAGTCGGCAACGGCTTTTGGCCAGTTACGACATGATCGTGTCGACATGCTCCATGAGCGGTCTGGCGTAGGTTTGACGACACTGCAGAATACGGGCCAAAAACGCCTGCTCGCTTTCCTGCGGCTCTTGTTTGAGTGATTTTTCATAGCCGTAAATCTTGGTCATCGCCTTCTCGGGCTCGCGCTCAAACAAATGACGGTCGATTTCCTTCTCGTCGATGGCGTCCAACAGATAACGCCCGAGGTGGGCGCAGCAACTCTGATGCTGCATCCCCTTGCTCTGTTCTACGTATGCACGGTACCCGTCCGAGGCCGGGACTCGGTTGTACATTCCCTCCATTTGCGAGCCGATGGTCTCGCGACTGCGGCCGCCGATCCAGCTGAACAGGCAGACTTTGTGCTTCTCGTGCGGCCCCGACGTGTGCCAACAGGTAATCCTTCTGACGTTGTTCTTTCTCGGGCACCGGCTTGCAAATCCCCCGTGCCTGACTTTGCAGAACCACTATCGGAGTTTCATCGACCAAGCGAACAGCCTGACCGTTGAGTTCCTGTCGTGCCAAGTCCACACTCGTCACCTTCTTGATTTTTATTCACGCTGTATGTACGATATATGTACAAAGAAGGAGACATTGAGATGGTTTCTTTTGTGTGGGATGATATAAAAGCTCAAATCAACATAGAGAAACACGGTGTCAGTTTTGAAGAAGCGCAAAGCGTTTTTAACGATGAGCAGGCGCTACTTATCTTCGATCCAGACCACTCTATAGATGAGGATCGTTTCGTGATCCTCGGACTAAGTAATGAAGCCCATTTGCTGGTGGTTTGCCATTGCTACCGAGAACAAGGCGAACAAATCCGAATCATCTCGGCGCGAAAAGCCACGAAAAACGAAAGTAAAACATACAAGGAACGGAGTAACTATCATGCGTGATGAATACGACTTCTCCAAAGCTGTGAAAAACCCATATGCCGACAAGACCAAGACGGCCATCACGATTCGCTTAGACAAGGCGAACGTCGATTACTTCAAACAACTGTCGGCGAAGCTCAATATTCCGTATCAGACATTGATCAACTCTTTTTTGAGCGACTGCGTTGCAAAGCGATTAACTCCTAAGACTAGTTGGTCATAAGGAGAGTCCCCTGTTCAATAAAACCCGGGAGTGTCATATAAACCGTGTAAACGGGTTTATATGACACTCCCGATTGATGAACTGCTCAAACAGATTCGGCACAACTTGAAAATTTGACGGCGATCGAACTTTTGCGCCGATACGGTTCAGACGACGTCGTTTTCTTCCACAAACGGGACATCGAGGTCGACTTCTATGTTCCAAGCGAAAGTCTTGCCGTTCAGGCCTGTTTGGCACTCGGCTCTGGCGGCGATACCGAAAGCCGTGAGACGCAAGCCTTCGTGAAAATGGCCAAGGAATTCCCGGTGCAACGGCGCGTCATTATCACCCGCAGTGAGGAACGCATCGTCCACTCCGCGGCCGGACCGGTCGAAGTTATTCCCGCATGGCAATGGCTTCTCTCATGTGGAAACGGAAAAATGCTGCACGACGCTCTCGGCGTTTGTTCCTAACATAGACTGAACGCTGAGTCGTACAGTTGGGAACGACCGTCAGTTCAAAAGAATAGGCACTCCGAATAAGACCGCAAGCAGCCAGTAGCAGGCACCCGCAGCTCGGTTGATCCAAAGCGCACCGTTGCCGTGCGTGAGCCGAGCGCTGGCGGTCGCAGCGATCCAAGCGTAGGCCGAATGGATCAGCCAAAGAAAGAGGCTGTAGTTCAGGCTCAGGATGCTCACTTGGAGGACATAACTTCGCGCAGGATCGATGCATTGAGGAAACAGCGAAAGGTAGAAGATGATGAGCCCGGGATTGCTCATCTGCAAAACGACGCCCTCGGCAAAGACGCGCAGGGCACGGGGCGTGTTGGCGTGAGGCTCGGCATTGCAATCACGCAGCACATTCAAAGACAGCGGCCTGGCGACGAATTTTTTCCATCCGAGGTAGATGAGAAAACATACGCCCGCTGCTTTGATGGCTGTGTAAAGCGTCGGGCTTGCCGCAATGATCGCCCCCAAAGCGGTCATGGAGACGGCGGCAACGATGAGCGTGCCGACGGCGCAGCCAAAAATCCCCGGCATCGCACGACGCAGTCCGTACTGCAGCGCGTTGGATGTGGCCATCAAAACACCGGGCCCGGGCGTGGCGATTGTCAGAAGACTCGTCACGAGGAAAATGAGATACAGATTGAAGTTCATGCGAGCGGGCATCAAGAAATTGCACCCATGGTAGCGCTTTTGATCAAAGATTTTTTCCTGCCAACGGGTAAACTGTTCCCCACGCCGTTTTCACGGTCTTTTGACGGTATGGATTGTGATGCAACAGTTTGCTTTGAAGACTCTCCCCATTCTTCTTGTCGGTTCGATGACGGCTTTCACAGCGCGGGCTGATCTCTGGATTGAAAGCGGAGTCGCAGCGGCCTCGATGGATGTCACCCACCTCGTGCGGCAGACCGTTGACAAACGGGCCACGGCTCAGCTCACCACCCCTCGCGCCGACGGCGGCGCCGTTTGGCTTGACTTGACGGGAAGCGACAGCCGTTCGGACAAGGTTGCCGACGGCGTCGGTCATCGTAATAAGGTGGCGGCAGCCCATCTGGGGGCCGACATTCGACACGGAGATGCATTCTTCGGTGTCGTCTACACGCTCGCGCATGCGGATGGGGAAAGTCGCGGTGCTGTGCCGCAGTCGGAAGCCGAAACACAATGGTACGGCGTACACGTATTCGGCGAGCGCTCGTTCGGCTCTCTGGCGCTGGCAGGGCAGTTCGGCTGGCTGCACAGTCACGGGCAGGCCAAGAGCGGGGGGCCCTCGGTTGCCATGCATTCCAACGTCTATTCGTTCGATCTTACGGCTCGGCTCTTGCTCGCTTTCGGCGAAACGCATGTTGTCCCGTATGTGAAAGTGGAAAACACCGTGATCGATCAGCGCAATTGGCGCGACGGGTATCCGGACCGCATGACAGTGCATCAGTTCCCCGTCGGCGTCAACGTGTCGCGTACCTTTGCAGCAGGGGAGTGGACGATTCGACCCGAGGCGGATGCCGCGCTGGTACGCACTGCAGGCGACACAGAGGCCGAGCGTCGGGAAAACGGTGTGACGCGATCGACCCGATGGCTTGACGACGCAACTCTCTGGCGCGGTCGTCTGGGCCTGACGGCACAAAAAGAGAAGACTTCCTATCTTATGGGATATGAGTATCAGACGTCTTCGGGCGGTCGCCGATCGCATCAGATGCAGTTCGAGGGCCGCTATACGTTTTAACCGGCCATGACGGAGATTTTGCATCCTTGCCTTGACGAAAACGGCAAGCCCGTCGTCGTTCGTCGGCCGTCCCGGTCAAGTCCTCTTGAGGCATGGCTTGATGCACGCCGCGACGCCGTGTGCTCGCGTACCGAGCCGCCCGACCTGCCGAAGCGTTTGAACGGCATTGACTGGGATGACACCGTGTCGCCTGGCGAAGATCCCATGGAGTGGATCGGGCGTTATCCGGATGCCTTGCCCGACGAGCCGGACTTTGTGCTGCCGCCGGGTTTTCGCTCGACAAGCGGGTGCGCCGTCATTGAACCCGATGGACGCGTCTGGGTGGCATTGCCCACGAATCAATTCTGCAATCAATACGCCACGTTTCCCAAAGGGCGGCTCGAGCCGGTGCTTTCGCTTCTGCAAAATGCCTGCAAGGAAACCTGGGAAGAAACGGGACTGGTGGTCGAGCCGGTGGCGTTTCTGGCGGACATTCGCCGCACGCGCGTCGTGACGCGCTACTTTGTGGCGCGGCGCGTTTCGGGCACTCCTGCCTTGTGCGGGTGGGAAACGCAGGCTGTGGCTCTCGTGCCCGTCGGACAATTGGCGGACTTTGTCAACAGTCCCAACGACAGAAAGCTCATCGATCCAATCGCCGACTGGCTTGCGTCCGACGACAATCGGAGCAGACTGCGCTGAGCAGGCCGCCTTGCGCTTTTGCGGGCCTTGATCAGGCCGCAAAAAGCAGCATCAGAATGATCTGGCCCGAGATGATGCGCAGGAACATCGCCAACGGATAGACCGTCGAATAGGAGATGACTGCCAGCCCCTTTTCCGACAGGCTGTTGACAAACGACAGCGCGGACGTGCTGGTGCAGGA
>CAMAHM010000084.1 GCA_945834535.1 uncultured Sutterella sp.
TCAGCCGATCGGCATGACTGGAGCAGTTATATGTCGGTTGGCCGAGATTTTGGGTCAAAGAAGAAGCCTGCGGCAGGCCTCGCCAAGCCCGTCCGAGTCGCAGTCAAAAAGATCCTCGGGCCACACCTTAAGAACCGCGCCCTGAGAGAGCCACTCCTCGAGCAAGGCGCGGTCCATCCAGGGACCTTCGACGGAGGTGCGTGCCAGGGCCCGATTGCCGCAGCAACGCACCTCGCACACAACGGCCTGCGCATACTCCACAAGTGCCGCGAGATCGGCGTCCGACGACTTTTCCACACGAAACCGCCACCACCTGCCGTAGCCCTCTTCGGGCGCAGGGACCATGCGCCGCACGAAGCGGTTTAAGAGGACGAGCGCTTCGTTGGCGCCCGGGCTTGACAAAAACGCCTGTACGCGTGCGGCCTCGTCACTGCTCCACTTCTCATCGTCGTGCGTCATCCACCCCGCCGTCCCCCACTCTGCAAGAACCTTGTCGCCGACCGCGCCGACAAGCGCCGCATAGGCGTCCGTTGTCGGACGCTCGGCCGAGGCAATCATGCCGCGGGCCTGCGCGCATTTATGGATGTTGGCTAAAGGCAGAGCTGCGGCAAGCGCCATGGCCATGACTCGGGTTTCGAATTGATATCGCTCGCGGTACGGTACGTCAGGCAGCGGTACAACGGCAAGGCTCACAAGCCGCACGCCGCAGGCAAGGTGCTCTTTTTGCCGGGCGAGCACGTCCTGAGCTTCACCGACATAAACCTTTCCGTCCCTCCTTAGCTGCACGTAGACGGCCGCGCCCACGCGATCGAGCCGGGCCTTTACCGCGGCTTCGTCGGCCGGATCGATCACGATCGGTGCCGCAAGTCGGGCGATGAAGTCGTCGTAGGAGCGTCTGTTCATCAAAATTCCGCGCCCCCTCGTCTTGAGCCGAGGGAGAACCGCGGTCCTCCTTTCCAAATTCCGTCAAAAACGTCTTGCGCTTTTGAAGCAGAGATTGTGTCTTGCTGCAAATGCCCGAGAAAAATCGACGCGCCGCCCCATCGGCGCACTTCGAACGAGCCTCGGGTTCGCCTGTGCCGAAAAACAAAGCCGATTTTCCCTTGTCGACATTGTCGGGCGAAACAACCGTCACTGAAATACAGGGACAGGCCCGTTAAAAAGCCTCTTCCGGCACTCCCTGAGCTTTCCTGCACTGCAGAAATCAAACCCAGAGCATGCTGCCGCTGAAATCCATGAGGGAAGTTTGGCTGCTTCCCAAGTTTTGCATGTCTGCGATAAGGTCCGTCGCCTTGGCAACGAATGCGCGCAGCATGTTGGCCAGCGCCTCGGGGGAAACGGCGTCAAGCTGCGTGCGAAAAGAGTACAGCAGCACGCGTGTGGGTGCATAGAGCCCGATATGCCCGCCCGCAGTGGCCGCGCCAAGACAGTTTTGCTCCAAAAGGTACTCGCACAACGGCACGGACGGCTGGGGCGGCAGAGAGCCGATGCTCACGTAAAACACGACTTCGTCCGCGTCGTCCCTCTTTTCCCAGGCAAAACGAAGACCGTCGGCAACAAAGGTGCCCGTGCCGTCGCGCACACCCCGCAGGGCCTCATAGCCGGCCGTCTCGACGGCCGTGCGGATGCGTTCGAAAGATGTATCCATAGTGCGAATGTATTGTTTCCGTTGGGTTTTCAGTGCGGCGGCTGGTCGAAGCGAATGTCGAGCGCCCCCTCGCGGGCCGTGACCGTGAGGTCCCTGCGGCTGACAAACTGTGCAAACGCGAGCCCCGGAGAGACGCTGTTCACGTTGTCCGTTTTGCGGTGCACGACCGTCAGTTTCGCAGCGCGGTACGAGTCGGGGTCCTGCAGTTGGGCAAAAACGCTTTTAAACGTTTCCCGCCTTTGTTCGGGCATCTTAAAGCGGGCCGCCATCAGCGAGGCTCTCATCGACTTTTGAACTTCGGGGCGAAGCGTTCGCTGCACCGTCAGGTTTGCGCCGGGCTTAAGGTTGTCGAGAATGTAGGCAAGGCGCGACTCAAAGGCCGGATCCCTTTCACGCATGCTGCGCACTTCCTTGTCGGTAAAGATCTTGCGATAGAGCGCCTTGCCGTTGACGGCCGCGTTGAGCGTCCAGCCGCTTGTGAGCGACGTCGTGGGGTCGATCCCGTTTTCGTTCGTGACAAGCCGCATCTCGCGCGTGTAGCCGAGCGTTGCGGCGGCCGAAAGGCCCGCAACAGGTTTACTCTCCTTGCCGACGATACCCGTCTCGTTGCTTTGCACGAGTGCAGCCGCAGCGGCCGCGCCGACATGCGCCGTCGCCGTGCCCTGCACGCGAAAGACGTTGACTTCTCCGCGCTCGTTGGCCGAACGGCTGCGAAAGAGGTTCCCCGAAAGTCTGATGCCCGCCGAAGCCGTGCCGACGGCAGCCATCGTCTGCATGACGCTCCCCGTCTTTACTTTGGCAAGTTCTTCGTTAAAGAACGTGCACGCCGCCGTGGCAGACAGATTGCCCGAGACGCTGCGCTCGGACACAAGACGCACGTCGAGGGCGTCGCGCCAGACGGAAGTGTCGTACTTTTTCTCCGAGCGGTTGACGAGTTCGGAGTCGGGCGTCATGACAGCCTCAAGAAACCGATCGACCTCGCTGCGCGTCTTGAAGGTGAGCGCCACGCCCTTGGCCGAGGCCGCCGAAGCGTCGCCCGCAAACGTCCCCGCCCAGGTCTTGCTCGGATCGGTGATCTTGATCGAGGCGCCGATTCCGGCAGCAAGTCCCCCCTTGATGAGCACCTCGTATTTTGCCCCCATGTTCGTGACGGCCAGCGTGTCGTTGCGCATCACCGACAGCCGTGCCGTCACGGGCCAGAGCACGTTGCTTGCAAAGGGCTTGCCGGGCTTATCCCAGGGGGCGTAAATCGCGGCCGAGTCAAGCGTAAGACCCCGCGAGCAGTCAAGAGAAAAGCTCGCACCCGGCGTTCCCACGCGATCCATAAGGCGTGCCACGCCCTCGGCAACGTCCGCGGCCTGCGGCAGCACAGCCGCTTTGGCGGCCTGTCGGCTAGCGTGAATGCCGCTGCCCTCCGAGCGCAGCCGGCTGCGGTACTCGCGGGACGCCTGCACCCCCGAAAAGCGCAGAGTGTTGTCGAGCGCATACTCGCGCACCCGCGCAAAATTGAGCGTACCGTCGGGCAGCGTCAGACGATCGATTTCGCGGCGAATAATGGGTCGCAAAGCGGGATCGGCCGCAGAAATGCCCCAGCGGGACAGGCGCTCGGCAACGCGCGCGTCGCTCTCTTCGCTTCTCAGGCTAAAGGGAGCGTTCGCATTCGTTTCATCGGAGTAGACGCTCAGCACGGCCGCTGCGGTCGTCGCGGCAATCCGGCGGCTCACATCGAGCCCGAGCTTGCGGCGCAGCCCCATGCGAAGCCCCTTCATGTCGGCGCTCAGGGCCTTGAGTTTGAGGGTGCTCTTTAAAAGCGCTTTGGTGTCGGCGACGGCGTCCGAGGCGGCTTTGCCTTCGACGCGCCGGTCAAAATAGGCAAGCGCCTGCGCGCGCGGCAAAAGCTCGGTGACGATCACTTCGTCCGTGAGCGGTCGGTTTAGCTTGTCCGCCACAAGCGTCGTGGGATTGACGCCCGTCAGAGTCTGACGCAGTTGATTTAAATCCGCTTCAAGCTGCACCCGATCGGGGCTGTCGGCGGCAAGCGTGCCGAGCTGCTCGAGTTTGGAGGCAAAATCAAGCACCCGGCGGGCGTTTTCGAGGCGCTCGCGCCTCGTGTGGGGCCAACTGAAGCGCAGCGACTTAAAAGCCATGTCGTGGGCGCTGCGGCGCGCCCTGATGTCGGCCGCGGTGCTTTTGAGCGTCACGAATTCGCGCTCTTCGTTGGCTAGGCGCGTGAGCCGGTCGGCGTGCCGCTCAAAGCGCAGCGCCCGACGGGCCGCCTCGCCCTGGGTGCGGTAGTAGTCGTTCTGCAGCTTTTCGTAGGCTTTGGAGTCGGCAAGCGACTGCATCAGCGGCTCGGTGCGGCTGCGGATTGCCGCGTCGACAGCCTCGACCTTGAGCGCAAGCCCCGTTTGGGCGTTCTCAAGGCGCTCGTTTTCATCAATGAGTCCCCCCAAGTCGGCCGCAAGGTGATTAAGGGCGCGGCGGGCAAGGTAGTCGGGGGACTTGGCGAAAATTTTGTCGGCGTGGGCCGCGTCGTAGCGGGCCGCCTGTTTGCGGATCTCACGGTCGGTGTTTTTGAGGTCGGTGAGCCCCGCAAAGCCCTTGCCGTAGTCGCCTGCGGCCGTCACAAGGCGCTCAAACGCCGCCTCGGCATCGTCCGCTGCGCCGTTATGAAGCGCGTCGCGCACTTCTTTGACGTAGCCTTCGTACTCTTTGCCGAGGCCCAGACTCTCGACCCAGCCCTGCGGATTTTCGACAAGCGCGGGATCGGCGGCAAAGACGCCCGCGCGCGCCGCCTCAATTTCAAGAACCGCGAGGTTGGCAAGCATCAGGCTCACGTCCCCCATGTCCGAGCCCGAAGCCCTGACAAGCCTGCGCACCGTATCGGGCGTAAGAACAAAGCTTCTCAGAGACGCACTCGTGAGCGAAGCGCGGGTGAGCGCCTGACGGCGGCTGCCCGCCGTTCCCGCGTCGGACAAAAGACGCGAGCAAACGCGCGCATGCGCAAGCATCAGGCTGTGCTGCAGCTCGGCTTCCCACGGGTGACCGGGCAAAAGGGCCTTTTTAAGCGCAAGGGCCTCATCGGCAAATTCGGGCATGCCGCCCTGAAACACCATGTCCACGAGCTGCAGCGTTTTAAGGCGCCCCGCGGACGTATCGTGGTGAGCTGCGCCGAGGTGCTCCAAAAGAATGAGTGTCTGCTCCGAACTCAGAGCGCACGAGCGCCCCGGCATAAAGAGCGCGGGCTCAAGCATTGCCAGCATCGCCTGCGGCGTGAGCCCCGCTCCGGTAGCAGCACGCACAAGGTTTCTGATCACACCCAATCCGTACTTGCCCGACAACAGGGCGTTTTTGACCTCTTCGGGAGATGCGCCTGCCGCCAGGGCTGTACTGCCGAATTGACCCTCCTGCAGAGTGCCTGCGGCAAGGGCTTCGGACGCATCTTCCAGAAGACGCACAATGCCCGCAACGGCGGCTTCTTCATACAATTGGGACACCTCAGCCAGGTTCGTGCCGTAGAGCTGATCGTTGTCGCGCAGCGTCGCCATGGCCGCAAAGCGATCGAGGGGAGCTGCCTCGTTGTCGGCAAGTGTGCGGCGCGCGTCTTCGGCTCGGTGCGCGTCGTGCAGCAAAGTGCCGACTTCTTCGAGCCCGGCAAGCTTTAATGCGCCGGTCGGCGCTTCAAGGGCGTGGTTGATCGTGTCAATGGCCTCGGCGCAAAGATCGTGCACATGCATCTGGCGCTCGGCCCCCATCCAGCGCACGGTGAGAACGTAGTTGTCGGCCGCGTCAAGATTGACGGGAGCGCCTTCGACGGGATCGACCTCCTCGCGCTCGATCGCCTCAGGGATATCGACGGCAAAAAGCTGCCTGAGATCTGCAGCCGCCTCCTCCCGGTCCATCTCGCGCACTCCCGCGCCCGCTTTTTGCACGGCGGCAAAATGCGCGATGCGCTCTTGGCAAACTTCGAGCGTCGCTTCCTTGGCGTCGGCTGCAGCGCCGTCGCTGCCCGTGACGGTCTCGGTCTTTGTTTCCGACTCCGGCGCCTTGCCCGCTTCCATGAGAATCTCCGCCTGTCGGACAATCGTTTGGCCCGACGGCGGCAGGCTTTGGGCCGCATCCGACCCCCCGAGGACCTCAAGGGTCCTGGTCGCGAGGGCGGGGTCGTTGTCTGTGACAGCCTTTTCAAGCGCACGCACGCCGGCCGTGACTTGAATTTCATCGTTTCTGTGCGCCACAACGGTT
Organism: uncultured Sutterella sp.; assembly: GCA_945834535.1. Classification (GTDB taxonomy): domain Bacteria; phylum Pseudomonadota; class Gammaproteobacteria; order Burkholderiales; family Burkholderiaceae_F; genus Duodenibacillus. The sequence continues at coordinate 5,894 of CAMAHM010000084.1, forward strand.
TCGGGGAGCTGAGCAGGAGTCTGTACCGTGACGACGGCCTTGTCGGAACTTTCGGCAATCGTCTTCGGAGCACTCTCAAGGAGCGTTTGAATGGCGGCCTCTTCGGGGGGCCTGGCGGCGACTGCGTCGTTTCGGGGCTCGGACGGCTCCTGTTGGGCGTCGACAGGGGAGGCGGACGGGTTGATTCCAATGGTCATGGAGAGCAGACAGGAGCGAGGCAAGCGCAAAGTGCGCCGCAGGTCAAACCGCAGTCACGCCGATGCGGGCGTGACCGAAAACTGTTTCATTGTATCTTTGCCGAGAGACACTTGGACGCGCACAAAGCCCGTTTGAGTGACTGACGCGATTGATCAACCATGTTTCGACAAAAGTCGGCCTCATTAGAACGCATTTATCCCAAATCA
>CAMAHM010000085.1 GCA_945834535.1 uncultured Sutterella sp.
ATCAACCACTAAAAAGGCCGCACCGATTCCCGCAGGGAGAATTCGAGATGCGGCCTTTTTGCGTCTTCCGGATGCGTCAGCAGGCGGCAAGTTCTCCGAGTTTGGCGAGCACGTCATCGACGTGGCCGGGAACCTTCACGGCGCGCCAGGCGTGCACGAGCACGCCCTCGGGGTTGATGAGAAAGGTCGAGCGCACGACGCCGCGGCACTTTTTGCCGTACATGACCTTGTCCTTGATCACGTCAAAGAGGGTGCACCAGGCTTCGTCCTTGTCGCTCACGAGTTCAATCGTGAGTTCCTGACGCGTGCAAAAGCCTTCGTGCGAGCGCACGCTGTCGCGCGAGACGCCGACGATGTGGGCGTTGAGCGCTTCGAATTTCGGTTGCGCGGCGGTAAAGTCACGCGCTTCGAGCGTGCACCCCGAAGTGTTGTCCTTCGGATAGAAGTAGAGCACAACCCAGCGGCCGCGGTATGCGGTCAGAGCAAAGTCGCCGCGCGTCGATTGTGCGGTGAGTTCGGGCAGCTGTTGTCCGATGTCGACCATGGCAAATCTCCAAAAAACTTTTATTGAAAAAAAACGTTTTCCGTGCCGCTATTTTGCAGCATCGCGACGGGCCGTGGCCGCTTGGGCGGTTCTGTTCGGCGCAAACCTAGGCGGTATGCCTTAAATAGCGCCGCGCTGCGGCAAAAAAGGAGCAGATTTTTTCTTTCTGAGCTGTCACAAAGGCCTGTGGGCGGGCGCAAAATCTTCAGGTGTCCTCGAAAAAAAAAAGACACGCCTTGTGACACAGAGCGGGCCGAGTGCAGAGTCCGCCGATTTTTAGGGAGAACATCATGACCGTCACTCGTCGCGAACTCTTTCGTGCCGCCGGGCTCGGGGCCGGCGCACTGATGCTCGGATCAACGTCGCTTACCGCACAGGCTGCCGCCGTCGTCAAGCCGCCCTTTGCCGCGCCCACCGCAGCGCGTCCCATGCGTCTGTGCTTTAACGAAAACGCGCTCGGCATGAGTTCTGCGGCTCAGGTCGCAGCCACGGACGCGGTGCTCCATCAGGCGTCGCTCTACCCGTTCGTGCGCTGCGGCGCTCTTGCCAAGGCCTGCGCCGATTTTATGGGCGGCAAGCCCGAAAACATCATGCTCACCCACGGTTCGGCCGAATCGATCCGCGCGGCGATTGAGGCGTACATCACGCCCGACGCGCAACTCGTCATTCCCGAACTCACCTACGGCGACGGGGAAGATACGGCCGTGAAGAACGGCCTCAAGGTCGTCAAGGTCAAGATGGGCGCCCAGTGGTCGATCGACATCGAGGGCATGAAAAAGGCCGTCGCCGCCCACAAGGGGCGCTCGATTGTGTACTTCGTCAACCCCAATAATCCCACTTCGACCGTTGTCGACTCCAAGGTCCTCAATAAGTGGATCGCTTCGCGCCCGGCAAACACGTTCTTTGTGATCGACGAAGCCTATGCCGAATACGTGCAGTCCAAAAAGTTTGTCTCCTGCAAGACGCTCGTCGACCAAGGGTTTGACAACGTGTGCGTACTGAAGACTTTCTCGAAGATCTTTGCGATGGCCGGCATGCGCGTGGGCTTTACTTACGCCGCACCCTCCGTCATCAAAAACGTGCGCCGCAAGGTGGCCTACGACGTGATGATCGGCATCCCTGCCGTCGAAGCCGCGCTTGCCGAAGTGACCGATCGGGCATTTATTGCGCAAAGCCGTCAGGAAAACGCCCGCGCCCGCGCTATCCTCAACAAGGCGCTTGACGAACTTGGAATCGAGCGGCTCGAAAGCCAGACCAACTTCGTCTTCATGAACCTCAAGGCGCCGTTAAAGCCCTTTGCCGAGCGCATGCGCGCCGAACACATCTGGGTGGGGCGCCCCTTCCCGCCGGCGGTGCAGTGGTGCCGCATCTCTCTGGGAACGGTCGAAGACATGACCTACTTTGTAGAAAAGCTCAAGGAATTTCGAGCCAAGGGATGGGTCTAAAGACACGCAAAAGAGAAGCGCTGTAACACTTGCACCTGCATCTCTTAATGAGCCCAATCAAGAAAAGCCGCCCGAAGCGTTCGCGCTTCGAGCGGCTTTTCGGCGTTTCCCGCTAGGAAAATCGCCCTATGCCCGCGATCGGAAAACGTGCTTTAATATTAGTTCGGACTTTTGTCCGCCCGCTTTACCCCTTAAGGATTTCAAGCCTCCGATGCCATTGGGCGGTGTCGGGAACGCTTTGGAGAAACACAGATGAATACCGATTTCCCGCGCATCAAGCGCCTGCCCCCTTATGTGTTCAACATCACCGGTGAGCTCAAGATGGCGGCGCGTCGGCGCGGCGAGGACATCATCGACCTGTCGATGGGCAATCCCGACGGTCCCACGCCCAAGCACATCGTCGACAAGATGATCGAAGTAGCCAGCCGCGACAACACGCACGGCTACTCCATGAGCCGCGGCATTCCGCGCCTGCGCCGCGCCATCAGCAACTGGTACAAGCGCAATTTTGAAGTCGACATCGATCCGGAAACCGAAGCCATCGTGACGATCGGCTCCAAGGAAGGCATTGCCCATCTGATGCTTGCCTGCACGGATCGCGGCGACACGGTGCTCGTGCCCAACCCCTCGTATCCGATTCACATCTACGGCGCCATCATTGCCGGCGCCGACGTGCGCAGCGTCAAGATGATTCCGGGCGTGGACTTTCTGGCCGAACTTGAACGCGCCATCGTCGAAACGGTGCCGCGCCCGAAGATGATGCTGCTCGGCTTTCCGTCCAATCCGACCGCGCAGTGCGCAGACCTTGACTTCTTTGCCAAGGTGATCGCGCTTGCCAAGCGCTACGGCATCTGGGTGATTCACGATCTGGCGTACGCCGACATCACCTACGACGGCTACAAGGCTCCCTCGATCATGCAGGTGCCCGGTGCCAAGGACGTGGCCGTGGAATTTTTCACGATGAGCAAGTCCTACAACATGGCAGGCTGGCGTCTTGGCTACATGGTCGGCAACAAGGATCTGGTGCACGCCCTGGCCCGCATCAAGAGCTACCACGACTACGGCACCTTCACGCCTTTGCAGGTTGCGGCCATCGAAGCGCTCGAAGGCGATCAGACGTGCGTAGACGAAGTGCGTCAGAAGTATCAGAAAAGGCGCGACCTCATGGTCAAGGGCCTTAACGAGCTCGGCTGGCCCGTGGAGTGTCCCAAGGCCTCCATGTACATCTGGGCCAAGATTCCCGAACCCTACCGTCATCTGGGATCGGTTGAATTCAGTAAGCGCCTTTTGGAAGACGCCAAGGTGGCCGTGAGCCCGGGGCTCGGCTTTGGCGAATACGGCGACGATCACGTGCGCATCGCGCTGATTGAAAACGAATTCCGCAGCCGTCAGGCGCTGCACGGCATCAAGCAGATGTTCCGCAAGGACGGCCTCATTGATCCGGACCAGCCGCGGCACTACGTCCTGCCGAGGCAGGCCGGCTGACACGGGCATTTTTGAACCTCGGCGCCCGAAGGGGGATTTTCGGGCGCACTCACACAAAAAACTCGACCGACTCGGGAGACAACAATGAAAGATATCGTCAACATCGGCCTGGCGGGCTTTGGCACCGTCGGCGGCGCCACGTATGAAGTTCTCAAACGCAATGCCAGGGATCTGACGCGCCGCACCGGTGTGGCGATGCGCGTCACGCGCGTGGTGTGCCGCAATCAGCAAAAGGCGCGTGCCCGTTTGAACGGGGACGACGTGCAGCTTTCCTCGGACTGGCACGACCTTGTCGACGATCCGTCGCTTGACGTTGTCGTCGAAGTGATGGGCGGGATTGAGCCGGCAAAAAGCCTCGTGATGGCTGCCATTAAAGCCGGTAAGCACGTGGTGACGGCCAATAAGGCGATGCTTGCCACCTACGGCAACGAAATCTTCTCGGCCGCCGACGCCAAGGGCGTCACGGTCGCCTTTGAAGCGAGCGTGGCGGGCGGCATTCCCATCATCAAGGCGCTGCGCGAAGGGCTCTCGGCCAACCGCATCGAATGGATCGCGGGCATCATCAACGGCACGAGCAACTTCATTCTCTCGACGATGCGTGACACGGGCGCAAGCTTTGACGCGTGTCTCGCCAAGGCCCAGGAACTCGGCTACGCCGAAGCCGATCCCACGTTCGACATCGAGGGGCAGGACGCGGCGCACAAGATCACGATTCTCTCGGCGCTTGCCTTCGGTACGCCCGTCAACTACGGCGCGGCCATGATCGAAGGCATCAGCAAACTTGAGGCGGTGGACATCCGCTACGCCGAAGAGCTCGGCTACCGCATCAAGCTTTTGGGCATCACCAAGCGCACGAGCGAAGGGGTGGAGCTGCGCGTGCATCCGGCCCTTGTGCCGATGCGCCGCCTGATGGCCTCCGTCGAAGGCGTCATGAACGCCGTCGTCGTCAAGGGTGACGCCGTGGGCACGGTGATGCTGCACGGGCGCGGCGCGGGGGGCGAACCGACCGCCTCGGCCGTGATTGCCGACCTGTGCGACGTCTCGCGCATGCTCGCCAACGGCAACAGCCCGGTGCCGATTTTCGGCGAACATGACCAAGAAGTCGGCTGGCTGCCCATTGAAAAGACGGTAAGCTCGTACTATCTGCGCATCGGTGTCAAGGATGAGCCGGGCGTGCTTGCGGACGTCTCGCGCGTTTTTGCCGACAACGCCATTTCGGTCGAGTCGATGATGCAGAAGGAGGCGCCCGTGGGAGCTTCGGGCACGGAAATCGTGATCATGACCCACAGCACCACCGAGGGTGCCATTCGTCGCGCGGTGCGCACGATTGAAGCGCTCGAGAGCGTGACGAGCCGCGTGGTGCTGCTGCGCAAGGAAGAATTGAACTAACAGCGGGCCGCCCGCAGCGGGCGGCTGCAACTATTCATCGACAAGGATCAGCAATGAGCGAACAGATGACTTACGTCTCAACCCGGGGCGAGGATGAAAACGTCGGCTACAGCAGCATCGTTCTCAAGGGTCTGGCGGGCGACGGGGGTCTTTTCATGCCGCGCCATTATCCGAAGGTGACCCGCGCCGAGCTGGCGTCGTGGCGCAGTTTGAGTTACGCCGAACTTGCCTTTGAAGTGCTGCGCCGCTTCGCGACGGACATCCCCGAAAAGGATCTGCGGGACATGCTCGCGGCCACCTATCGGCGCGATGTGTACAACAACGGCCGCAGCGACAGCGATTTCGGCGACATCACGCCGGTGCGTCCGATCGACGGCGGAAGGCTTGCACTGCTTGAATTGTCCAACGGTCCCACGCTGGCCTTCAAGGATATGGCCATGCAGTATCTGGGCGCGCTTTTTGAGTATCTGCTTGCCAAAACCGGGGGTGAACTCAATATTCTGGGCGCCACGAGCGGGGACACCGGGTCGGCGGCCGAGTACGCCATGCGTTCGCGCAAGGGCGTGCGCGTGTTCATGCTCTCGCCCGACGGTCGCATGAGCGATTTTCAGCGCGCGCAGATGTATTCGCTTGCCGACGAAAATATCTTCAACATCGCCGTCAAGGGAACGTTTGACGACGCCCAGGACGTGGTCAAGGCCTGCAGCCGCGACGCGGGTTTTAAGGCGACTCACCATATCGGCACGGTCAATTCCATCAACTGGGCCCGCGTGTCGGCGCAGGTTGTGTACTACTTCAAGGGGTGGCTTTCGCTTGCCGAATCGGTCGACGAAGAGATCGACGTGACGGTGCCTTCGGGCAACTTCGGCAACATTTTGGCCGGTTGGATCGCCAAGCAGATGGGGCTGCCCATCGGGCGCCTTGTGGTGGCCGTCAACGAAAACGACGTGCTGCACGAGTTCTTCACGACGGGCACCTACCGCGTGCGCGACGCCGAGCACACCTACGTGACGAGTTCGCCCTCGATGGACATCAGCAAGGCTTCCAATTTCGAGCGCTTCATCTACGACGTTGTGGGCCGCAACCCGCGCCGCGTGAAGGAACTTTGGACCGAAGTGGCTTTGAACGGCGGCTTTACGCTCACCGAAGGCGAGCGCATGAACGTTGCAGCAAGCGGCTTTGTGTCGGCCCGCAGCACGCACGCAGACCGTCTGGCAACGATTGCCGACGTCTTTAAGAAGGAGGGCATCACCATCGACCCGCACACGGCCGACGGCGTCAAGTGCGCCCGCCAGATGCGCCGCGAGGGTGTCAAGATGATGGTGCTCGA
>CAMAHM010000086.1 GCA_945834535.1 uncultured Sutterella sp.
GCGCCGTCGATGCGCGCTTCTTCCGAGGCGTGTGCAAAGGCGCGTGTGAGTTCGGCGCGTTTGGCCAAGCAGGTTTGCGCGAGGGCCTCGTTGCGCATATCGATAATGCGCACACTGAGCAAGGTCGAACACACGCCGATGACGCACAGCGCAAGAATGAGTTCAAGAAGCGTGAAGCCCGACTCCGGGGCCTGCAGCCTGCGCATCGCCGCCCCCTACTTTACGAACTTGACCATGTCCCACATCGGCAGGAAGATGGCCAGGGCAAAAAAGAGCACCACCACGCCAAGGCAAAGAATCAGCGCCGGGCCGAGATACTCGGTGAGCTTGTCAACCTGCAGGCGCACTTCTTCGTCGTAGTGCCGCGAGAGCACGTCCATCATTTCTTCAAGGTGACTTGCCTTTTCACCGACGCTCAGAAGCTGAACGGCAAGGGGGCTGAACCCCTCAACGGCGCCAATCGAGTCGGCAATGCCGCCGCCCGCGCGAAGCCTTTCCTTGACTTCTTCAAACTGCGCGGCAAAAAAGGCGTTGTCCACCGTCTCCGTCAACACATCCATGGCTTCGATGATGGTGACACCCGATTGCTGCAGGATGCTGAAAATTGCCGCAAAGCGGGCCATGACGGACTTTTGCACCAAAGGACCGACCACGGGAATACGCATCGTCCACTTATCTTTGAGAAACCTGCCGCGGTCGGTTTTAAGCCACATTCTCGCTCCTACGACGAGCGCGACCGTTGCCGAGATGGCGATCCACCAGTAGTCGGAGAGAAAGCGATTCATTTCAATCGCCACCACCGTCGGCCAGGGCAGAGCCACGCGGGCCGAAGCATAGACGGCAGCAAACTGCGGCACGACGTAATTGAGGAGCACCAAAAAGGCCCCGAGCATGGTCGCCACCAGCATCTTGGGGTAGCGCAGTGCAGCCGCAATCTGAGTCTTGATGCGGTCTTCGTGTTCGAGCATGAAAACGAGGCGCTCAAGCACTCGCGGCAGAGCGCCGCTTCGCTCGCCCGCCTCAATCATGGCCACATAAAGGTGATTGAAGACTTTTGGGTGGGCGGCAAACGCAGATCGCAGAGATTCACCGGCGCGGATGCGCTCCTCAATGGCCGCACACACTTTGCGTAAGGGCTTGCTTTCGAGCTGTTGCGCAAGAATCGTAAAGATTTCCGCCAATGAAATACCCGCCACGTAGAGCGTGCGCAGCTGCTTGGTAAATAGGATCAAATCGGCTGTCGACACACGCGCAGACAGCAATCCGACCAAGTGTGTGCGAAGAGGGATTTCTTCGCCCTTTTTTGCGGGACGCTTGTCCGCTTTTTTGGACGAAGACGAAGCCGCCGATACCGAAACCGGCGCCAGGGCGCGCGCAAAAAGCTGCGCCTTGGCGTCGTCAATCGATTCGGCCGCAATCGTACCCTCGACCTTCTGTCCCTGAAGGTTGACGGCCTTATATCTGTAGTCCTGCGCCATACACTATCCGTACCGGCGTCAAACCATGGTGACGCGCGCCGCTTCTTCAAGCGTCGTTTTGCCTGCGAGCACCTTTTCGGCAATGTCCTGCTCCATGGTGTGCAGTCCGTCTTCGAGCGCCGTGCGGTACAAACGCTGGATGCTGACGCCTTCCGTGACGGCCTCTTTGTAGGCGGGGCGCATCGGGAAGATTTCGAACACGGCCATACGGCCCACATAGCCGGTGCCGCCGCAGTGCGGGCAACCTGTACCGTGCCAATATTCGCCGTCTTCGGGGAGCCCGAACTTGCGCAGCAGCACTGGGCTCGGCTTATAGCGCTCGCGGCAGTGCGGGCAGATCGTACGCACGAGACGCTGGGCAAAAGCGCACTGCAGCACGCTTGCCACAAGGAAGTTTTCGATTCCGAGGTCGTTCAAGCGGGAAATCGCGCTCACAGCGTCGTTCGTGTGCAGTGTCGAGAGCACCATGTGCCCGGTCAGAGCGGCCTGTACGGCAATGGCGGCCGTTTCGCGGTCACGAATTTCGCCCACCATCACCACGTCCGGGTCCTGACGCAAAATGGCGCGCAGCCCCGAAGCAAACGTCATGCCCGCTCGCACATTGAGTTCGACCTGACGAATGCCGGCCATGCGGTATTCGACCGGGTCTTCGAGCGTGATGATGTTGATCTCCGGACGATTGATCATCTGCAGGATTGAATAAAGGCTCGTGCTCTTGCCGCTGCCGGTGGGACCGGTGGACAAAATCATGCCGTGGGGTTTGGCGGCAGCTTCCTGAATGATGGCAAAGTCGCTTGCGTTCATCCCGAGGCTCGGCAGGTCGTAAATGCGCTGCGAGCTCACGTCCAAAAGTCGCATCACGATGTTTTCGCCGTACGTCGTGGGAAGCGTGGACACACGCACGTTGATTTCCCGCCCGTGCACGATCACCGTAAAGCGTCCGTCCTGCGGCATGCGGGTGACCGAAATATCCATGTTACCCATGATCTTGATGCGCGAAGCCAAGGCCGGCCCGAGGTTCTTCGGAACCTTGGTGGGCTTTCTGAGCAACCCCTCACGGCGGTAGCGCACGAGAATTTCCGTTTTTTCCGGACTGATGTGCACGTCGCTTGCGCCCTGACGAACGCCTTCGGTGAGGATGGTGTTGACGAGGCGAATGACGGGAGCCTCGTCAGCAGCATTGACGGTGATGTTTTCTTCTTCGAACTTGTTGACAAGTTCGACTTCACCCGTCGACTTTTCCTGCTCGTGCAGGTCGTCGAGCACCTGCCCGAACGCAGCGTCGCGATGGTAGATCAGGCGCATGGCCGTCTCGTAATCGCTGCGCGTGGCAAGAAGCGGAACGACTTCTTCCTGCAGGTCGGCTTCCAGTTTGATGAAGGCCGTGGTGTCGGGCAACCCGCACACTGCAACGCGCACAACGTCCTTGGTCACCAGCACCGGCACCATGTGCCAGTCGGACGCAAAATCCACGCTAAAGAGGCGTCCGAGATCCTCCGTGAGGTGATACTGCTCGGGATCAAAGAGCTCGATCCCCATGAGTCGGCCGATAGCCTGCAGCAGGCGGATTTCCAACTGCGGATTGCGGTCAATGACCCAATTGACGAGCTTGGGGTCTTCCGTGCAGCCAGCCTCACGGGCGGCCTCAAGCATCTCGCCCGTCAAAAGGCCCTCACGCATCAGATACGTGATGATGCGCGACAGGTGAACTGTTTCGTTATGGTCGGCAACCATGCTGTCTCAATTCCTCCAATCGAAGATAAGCATGTTAACGGTGAAGAGCCGTCGGCGACTTGGGCATAGGCTTGGGATCGCGGTCAGCCTGCGTGCGCGTGGGCAAAATCACGGGGGTAATAAAGATCAGCACCTCTTCCATGGTCGACGTACGGTTCGTCGCTCCGAAAAGGTACTTGCCGCCCGGCAGATTGCGCAACCCCGGAACGCCCGCGTCGGCACCGTTGCCGCGCTCCTTGGAAAGGCCCGAAATGACGATCGTCTCACCCGAGCGCACAAGCAGCGTCGTCTGAGTCTGCTTTTTGACGATGAAGGGGTTGCCTTCGACCGCGCGCGAATTGTCGACTTCGTCCTTCTTGATGAGCACCTTGAGTTTGAGATTGTTCTTGTCGATGACGTTGGGCGTCATCTCAAGACGCAGTACCGCGTCTTCAAATTTGACGTCCGTGTCGCCGTCACCGTTACGGCTCACATACGGCACCTTTTCACCGTTCTCGGTGTAGGCCATCTTATTGTCGAGCGTCGTAATCGAGGGCGAAGAGAGAATATTGAGAACGCCTTCGCGCTCCATCATGCTGAGCTGCGCTTCGAGCATGTTGCCGCCGATCTGACCGAAGGCAACCCCCAGGTTGGGAGAAGCCACACCGTTGATGATCGAGCTGTAGTCAAAGCCCATGGGAATGTTGGAGAGCGTATTGCCTCCTCCGAGCTCGATACGCCCGTTGCTGGGATTTCCGGCAACGCCGCCCGAGCCGACGAAGGTCTGGTTGTTGCCGTGCCCCATACGCGCCTGACCGCCCCACTGCACGCCAAGCTCGCGTGCTTTTTCCTTGGTGGTTTCAACGATGTAGGCTTTGAGCTGCACCTGCGCCCGCGGGCGATCAAGGTGTTCGATGAGCGCCAAAAGGCGCCTTTGTTCGGGTTCGGTAGCCTGCAAAATGAGAGCGTTGTTGTGCTGATCGATTTCGATCACAGCGTCCTTATTGCGCGTCAGGAACTTGGCAAGGCTCTTTTGCAGTTCCGTGGCTTCCGTGTAGCGAACGTTAACGACCGACACCTGCATAGGACCCGTATGCTCGGCAAGGCTTTGCTGCTCGGCAAGCTGATTGCCGAGCTGCGTCAGACTGATCATGCGCTGCTGCTCTTCGATCGTCATCACCTGCAAAATCTTGCCGTACCAGCGCCAGCGCAGCCCCGCCCCCGCCAGAACGCTCTCAAAAACATCGCTCCAGCGCTCGCCGCGCACGTCAAGATTGACCGTGCCCTGCGCAGCAGGACTGATCACAAGACTTACCTTGGCGGCCGAAGCCATGGTGCGCAGCACCGTGCCCACGGGGACGGCCTGCATGCGCAGCGTCACAGGCATCGAAGGCAGCGCCCTGTGCTGGCCGGCGAGCACCGTGGCGCTCTGGCGCATCAACACGCGCGGCTCGGGATTGAGATCCTCTTCAGCCGGCGAAAAGCCCTGTCGATCGATCGCCTGGCGCTGCCAGTGCTTCATAAACGAGGAATCGACCTCCCTTTCGGTGCGCGTCGCGCAACCTGTCAGAAGCGAGAGAGCCAACGCGGCCGTCAGCGTACGTAAAACGATATTTTTCACTGTCCCATCCCTGCCTGTGCGTCCGAACCGCTGTATTCAAGCATGCGTTCGGCCTGGGTTTTCGTGTGTTCGAGCATGACGGCATTTTCGTCAATGGCAGTCACGCGCTCACCGGTCGATTCAATCACGTCACCGACGGCATACTCGCGCCCGCCGATGACGGCAAAACGCTGCGAGCCGATGGCAATGTAGCCCGTAAAGGCGATGCCGGGAACGGCGAGGACGCCCTGACGCGCCACCAGCGCCGGATCGATCATGAGAGGATCGTCATAAATCGGCATCTCCGTGAGTTCCATGATGCGCATCGCCGTCAAACTGATTTCCGGATGCAAGAGCACCTGTGAAGCACGCGCAACTGCCGCGTGGGCTTCGGCAAGCACTTTTTCCGGTTCACTTTCCTTCTTGGCCGCGCTTCGGGGCGCAAACGTACTCCATCCCCAGTCGGCGGCAGCCACGAGGGCCACCAGCAGCAGAAGGAGCGCCAGGCGCTTTTCACGTTTCGTCATCTAGCCCCCCCCCTGCGACGAAGCCTCGCCGCGGTGGCGCGCCTTTAAGAGCAACACCATCGTGCGAAGCGTTCCCTTGACCTGCACCGAAACCGAGCTCATGTCGACAATCCATTTCTGATTGGAAAGGTGCACGAGAAACGTACGCAACGCTTCCGTGTCTCCCGTCAGCCGTGCGGTAATGCTCACATCGGTGCTCGTTTCCATGCTGCGGGGATCGGGAAGAAATTCGGCATCCTGCAGACCTTCTTCCATGGCATGCACGCGCATCTGCTCCAAAAGAGCGGTGAGCGATACCGGAACGGGATCGAGCGGCACATTGAAAAAGACGTTGAAGGTATCAATGCGCTTTTGCAACCCTGCTACGGCGGGGGCAAGAATGCGTTGCGTCTCGAGTCTCTGCCCCGCATCTTCAAGTCGGGCGTACTGCGCCGACAGCGTAAGTAACGCCAATCCCGCCAAAGAGGCCACCACCAGCGTGACGATGATCATGACGATGAGACGCCATTCGAGCATCCACTCGGGCAAAAGCCGTTTTAAACCAATGCGACGAATCATTACGGCACCCCCGTCAGACGCACCGCAAACCGCGTCATGTCTTTTTGTTCCTGAAGGCCGGACAGTTTGGGGTTGGTCCCAAGCTCCGGCCGCTGCCACAACTGTCGCATGAAGTCCGTCAAGACCGTCTGACGGTGCGCAAGCGACCCCTTCACATAGCCTTCGATCGTGAGCACCTTGGGGCGGTGTCCGGCCTTATTGCGTGCCACGGGCTTGCCATTCTCGGTGTCAGACGTCGGAGTCAGAGTGAGGTTCGTGAAATACATGTCGACGCCGCGGATTTGCGACAGTTCGGCCAGCACCGCAA
>CAMAHM010000087.1 GCA_945834535.1 uncultured Sutterella sp.
CATCTGCTTGCGGCTCTTATGAACGATCCCGAAGCAGGGGCGGTGAGTCTGATTGAACGCGCCGGCGGCAATGCCGCGCGCCTTAAGGACGAGGTGAACGCTGCTGTGACGCGCCTGCCCAAGGTGTCAGGCACGGGGGGCGATGTGCAGATCGGTCGCGATCTGGTGCGCTCCCTGAACCTCACCGAAAAGCAGGCGATCGCGCATCACGATGAATTCATTTCAACCGAGATGTTTCTTCTTGCGGTGGTCGACGCGGACATGCAGGTTTCGCGTCTGATGGCCGCTGCGGGGGTCACCAAAAAGCTCCTTGAAGCTGCTGTTGCCGCTGTGCGCGGCGGGCAGAGCGTGAACGATGCCGAAGGCGAAAGCGGCCGCGACGCCATCAAAAAGTACACGATCGACCTCACCGAGCGCGCTCGTCAGGGCAAACTCGATCCGGTGATCGGCCGCGACGACGAAATTCGCCGCGCCATGCAGATTCTGCAGCGCCGCACCAAGAATAATCCCGTGCTGATCGGTGAACCGGGCGTCGGCAAGACGGCCGTCGTCGAGGGGCTCGCGCAGCGTATCGTCAACGGCGAAGTGCCCGACGGTCTGCGAAATAAGCGCGTGCTGAGCCTTGATATGGCAGGCCTCATTGCGGGCGCTAAGTACCGCGGTGAATTTGAGGAACGCCTCAAGAAGCTTTTAAAGGAAGTGACGGCGTCCGAAGGCAGCATCATTTTGTTCATCGATGAGCTGCACACCATGGTGGGGGCCGGCAAGACCGAAGGTTCGATGGACGCGGGCAACATGCTCAAGCCCGCGCTTGCCCGCGGTGAGCTGCATGTCATCGGCGCCACGACTCTCGATGAGTATCGCAAGTACGTGGAAAAGGACGCTGCTCTTGAGCGCCGTTTCCAGAAGGTGCTCGTGGACGAGCCGAGCGTGGAAGACACGATTGCCATTTTGCGCGGTCTGCAGGAAAAGTACGAAGCGCACCACGGCGTCGAAATTACCGACCCGGCCATTGTGGCTGCGGCCGAACTCTCGCACCGCTACATCAGCGACCGCTACCTTCCCGACAAGGCGATTGACCTTATCGATGAGGCCGCTAGCCGCGTGAAGATGGAAATCGACTCCAAGCCCGAAGCGCTCGATAAGCTTGAGCGTCGCCTGATTCAGCTCAAGATTGAGCGCGAGGCGATGAAAAAGGAAACCGACGAAGCGTCCGTCGCGCGTTTGGCTGCCATTGAAAAGGAAATCGCCGATCTTTCGCGCCAATACTCGGACCTCGAAGAGGTTTGGAAGGTCGAAAAGAGTGAAGCACTCGGTGAAAAGGACGTGCGTGACGAGATCGACCGCGTGCGTCAAGAGATGGAAAGCTGCCGCCGCCAGGCCAAGTATGAGCGTCTTGCTGAACTGCAGTACGCCGTTCTTCCCAAGCTCGAAGAAAAGCTCAGGAAAGCCGAGAAGGTCGAAGCCGAAGGTGCCAAGAAGGATCGCCCGAAGCTTCTGAGGACCAGTGTCGGTGCCGAAGAGATTGCCGAAGTCGTCAGTCGTGCCACGGGCATTCCCGTGAGCAAGATGATGCAGGGCGAGCGGCAGAAGCTGCTCGGCATGGGAGAGGCGCTCTCAAATCGCGTGATCGGTCAGCAAGAAGCCGTCAAACGCGTTACGGATACGATCCTGCGCAGCCGCGCGGGGCTCTCGGACCCGAACCGTCCTTACGGTTCGTTCCTCTTCCTTGGCCCCACGGGCGTGGGCAAGACCGAACTTACCAAGGCGCTGGCGCAGTTCCTCTTTGATTCGGACGATGCCATGATCCGCATCGATATGAGCGAATTCATGGAAAAGCACTCCGTGGCGCGTCTTATCGGTGCGCCTCCCGGATACGTCGGCTACGAAGAGGGGGGTTACCTTACGGAAGCCGTGCGGCGCAAGCCCTACAGCGTGATTCTGCTCGATGAGGTGGAAAAGGCGCATCCGGACGTGTTCAACGTGCTCCTGCAGGTTCTCGACGACGGCCGTATGACGGACGGTCAGGGTCGCACGGTCGACTTCAAGAATACGGTGATCGTCATGACGAGCAACCTCGGGGCGCAGGAAATCCAGCGTTTGGCGGGGAGCCCCCACGACGACATCAAGAACGCCGTGATGCGTGAGGTGAAGGATCACTTCCGTCCCGAGTTCATCAACCGTATCGACGAGATCGTGGTCTTTAATGCCCTCGACGACAAGGCGATTGCCCGCATTGCCAAGATCCAGATCGACAAGCTCGCGGCCCGCGTTGAAGCGCAGGGCGTCAAGCTCGAGGTCGGTGAAGAGGCAACAGCCCTTGTGGCTCGAGCTGGCTTTGATCCGCTCTACGGTGCTCGTCCCTTGAAGCGCGCCGTGCAGGAACTTCTGGAAAATCCTGTGGCTCGCCTCCTTTTGGAAGGCAAGTGCGCTCCCAAGGACACGATCTGTACGGGGGTGAAGGACGGTGAAGTGACGTTTGAAGTCGTCAAGGCGCATTAACACGCCGAGTTTGGTTGACGAAAAACGGGCGTATCGCTGAGGTTGTCGGCGGTGCGCCCGTTGTCTTTTGCGGTTGAGTGACAGAGACAGAGTCGGCCTCATCGGCCTGACGCTCGGCTCTGCTGAAGCTACAGATCAATCAGTTGAGCGTCGGCGGCATCTGCAGATTAAGTGACTCGTGGGGCTCATCAATATGTACAACGAGCCCCTCGGGATTGGCGTAAAGCGGAGCGCCGCAGTCTTCGCACCATTCGAGCGGAAAGCTCTGCTGGTGGGTGTAGACGGTCGTGAGGTCCTTGCTGCGCAGAACGTCGCGTGCCAGAGCATCGAGCTGCTCGAATTCATCGGGAGAAGCGCGCCAGGCAACGCCCGCCACCACCTTGTCCGTTTCATGGACGGACGAGATGCCGATACGGATTTCACTTGAGGCGTCATCTTCGGGCGTATCGGCCGTCGGCGTAAAGAGGGCCACGGTAGCTACGCACCGACTCGGGCTCAGTCCCATGGCGTGCACGAAGTCGACCAGTGCCTTGAGGCAGAAGACATGCATGGCGGCCTCGGCCTGCCGCCAGGCCGTATAAAAGGACGTGGCCGGAAGCACTTCATAGACGGAGCCGATCATGTCCATTTCGAGCGCATCATGCGCGCGCATGCAGAACTGCATCTGACGGCGCGCCCATTCGACGTAGGAGAGCGAAGCATCGGGCATCAGATCGGTCGGCTTGTCGGAGCGCGCCGTGAGCACCAGGTAGCGTGTGTCGGCAAAATCGGCCGGTGCCGCAGTGTCGGCAAGGTAGGAGATGTCGACGACCTGGCTGCTCCCCTCACTGACGTTGTCCAGGAGCTTGCGCACGGAGGTGAGCGTCTCGGGCAGATGTTCGGCCGTCAGAAGGTGCGAGCCCATGCGCACGTCCACCGCATCGGCCCCTGATGTGAGCGTTTCTTTGAAAATACGCCCGAGTTCGATCAGCGTTTCATTGCTGATGCGGCCGACGGGGTTGCCGTAACGGCTCCAACAAAAAAGCGGAATAAGGAAAAGCACGGCGCTTCCCTTGTCCGTGGTGTGCGATTCGGCACAGTCCTCGACGATGTTGAGAAACGATTCGTATGAGCCCGGGGGAACGTCGTCCGAATCGAGTTGGCTTAACGCGGCTTCGATTTCCGTGTCGTCCAGACGGTCAAGATGTTCGTTGACAAGGGCGTGAATACGGTCTTCGAAAACGCGGTCTTCAAAACCGCTTCCGGATTCGCCGTAGCGAAGCGCAAGGCGCAGAAACTCGTCGCGCTCGAGCTGCGCAAAGGTAATGCCGCTCGTGCGGCGCTGGCCCGTGCGCGAGCGCGTACCGGGCGTGGTGGATTTGACTTTTTTGGCCATAGAAAGCTGAAGGCCCGGTCAAGGCGGCCGATGCGCAGACATCGGACAACGGACAAAACGCCCGACGAGCCATGAAATCGACTGATTTTCCAAAATCTGTGAGTCTACAGCATGCAACTGTACGCGGAAATGCGCAAGGCGCTTGGAATGCCTTCGCATGAGAAGAACAAAAGGCACGAAAAATCAGCGGTGAGGGCCGACATAGGGGGCTTCGGAAGTCACTTGGCGCATGATAAAATAATTCATTTGCGGGCAGTTTGACCCGTTTTATTGACTGAGGTTTGGTGAGAATGTTTTAGCAGGTGCTTCAAAAAACCTGCAAAGCCCTCTCACGAGTCCTCAACGTCCCCGACGGACTTATTCGAGCGACATATTCACGATGGACAATATTCGTAATTTTTCGATCATCGCCCACATCGACCACGGCAAATCCACGCTTGCCGACCGACTCATTCAGTACTGCGGCGGCCTGTCGAGCCGCGAAATGAGCGAGCAGGTGCTCGACAGCATGGATCTTGAGCGCGAGCGCGGCATCACCATCAAGGCGCAGACTGCCAGCCTCAAGTACAAGGCCCGCGACGGCAAAGTGTATGAACTCAATCTCATCGACACCCCCGGGCACGTGGACTTTTCTTACGAAGTGAGCCGCTCGCTGTCGGCCTGCGAAGGAGCGCTGCTTGTGGTCGACGCCAGCCAGGGTGTGGAAGCTCAGACCGTGGCCAACTGTTACACGGCCATCGACCTGGGTGTTGAAGTGCTGCCCGTGCTCAACAAGATGGACCTCGCGAGCGCCATGCCCGACGAGGCCAAGGCCGAAATTGAAGACGTGATCGGCATTGACGCCACCGATGCCGTTCCCTGTTCGGCCAAGACCGGCATGGGTGTGGAAGAGATTCTCGAGCGCATCGTGCGCGACGTGCCGCCCCCCAAGGGCGACGAAAATGCGCCGTTGCAGGCACTCATCATCGACAGCTGGTTCGACAATTATGTCGGCATCGTCACGCTTGTGCGTGTGGTCAACGGCGTCATCCGTCCCAAGGACAAGGTTCTTCTGATGGCCTCGGGTGCCACGCACCTCGTCGAGCAGGTGGGTGTCTTTACCCCCAAGGCTCAGACGCGTGACTGCCTCAAGCCCGGTGAAGTGGGCTTTGTGGTGTCGGGCATCAAGGAACTCAAGGACGCCCGTGTGGGTGACACCTTTACCCATGCCGCGCGTCAGGCGAGCGAGCCCCTGCCGGGCTTTAAGGAGGTCAAGCCGCAGGTGTTTGCCGGGTTGTATCCGGTCGAATCCAATCAATACGACGCGCTGCGCGAAGCGCTCATGAAGTTGCAGCTCAACGATGCGGCACTGCAGTTTGAGCCCGAAGTGTCGCAGGCGCTGGGCTTTGGTTTCCGCGCGGGTTTTCTCGGCCTGCTGCACATGGACATCGTGCAGGAGCGACTTGAGCGCGAATATGACATGGACCTCATCACGACCGCTCCCTCCGTGGTCTACGAGGTGCTCATGACCAACGGCGACGTCGTGCAGGTGGAAAATCCCAGCAAGTTGCCGCCAGTCGACAAGATCGCCGAAATCCGCGAACCCATCGATACGGTTACGATCTTCGTGCCCAACGACTATGTCGGCGCGGTGATGAAGCTCTGTCAGGAAAAACGCGGCATTCAGATCAACCTTGCTTACCACGGCCGTCAGGTGCATCTCACCTATGAGCTGCCCCTGGCTGAAATCGTGCTCGACTTCTTTGACCGCATGAAGTCGATTACCCGCGGCTACGCGTCGATGGACTACGAATTCAAGGAATATCGTGCCGCCGACGTCGTCAAGGTCGACATGCTCATCAACGGCGACCGCGTGGACGCCCTGAGCTCGATCGTGCACCGTCAGGGTGCAGTGTCGCGCGGTCGCGAAATCGTGACGCGTCTGCGATCGCTCATTCCGCGTCAGATGTACGACGTCGCCATTCAGGCCGCGATCGGCGCCAACATCATTGCGCGTGAAAACGTCAAGGCGCTCCGTAAGAACGTTCTTGCCAAGTGCTACGGCGGCGACATCACGCGTAAAAAGAAGCTTCTTGAAAAGC
>CAMAHM010000088.1 GCA_945834535.1 uncultured Sutterella sp.
GTCATCGTACGCGGTGTGCGCGCGATGAGCGACTTTGATTATGAATTTCAGATGGCGGGTATGAACCGTTCGCTCATGCCCGAGGCCGAAACGGTGTTCCTGACGCCTGACGTGCGCTGGCAGTTTGTGTCGGCAAGCTTTGTGCGCGAAATTGCGCTTTTGGGCGGGGATGTTTCGGCCTTTGTGTCGCCGCAGGTCAACGAGGCGCTGCTCGGCGTGAGGCAGAAGGCCTGCGGTCAGGCGGTTTAGGAGATTTTTCATGGCTCTCATGATTACCGATGAGTGCATCAACTGCGACGTGTGCGAGCCCGAGTGCCCGAATGAGGCGATCTTTCTCGGGGATGAGCACTACCAGATTCGCCCGGGGCGCTGCACAGAATGCGTGGGAGCGCACGAGACGCCTCAGTGCATCAAACTGTGCCCGATCGAAGGCTGCATCATCGTCAATCCCAGGCGTACGGAATCGCGCGAAGAGCTTGAGCGCAAAGCCAAACGCATTGCCATCAACCGCGCACTCGACGCATTTGAGCGCCGAGCATAAGACCGATTACAAAAAAAACGACGCACGGCCGACGGATGGGGCTTTGCGGCGCAAAAACAATCATCCGACACCAAGGAAAACAAGAAATGGAACCCTTTGCAGCCCAATGGTGGTCGATCGTTCCTCCGGTCGTCGCTATTGCCCTCGCACTGACCACCAAGGAGGTCTTCTCCTCGCTTTTGGTCGGCATCTTTACCGGTACGCTGATTTACGCAGTCGGTACCGACGCCAACATTCTCATGGGTACGGTCGACACGGCCTTTTCCATGATGGCCAAGAAGGTCGACTTCAACATTCTGATCTTCTGCTCGCTTTTGGGCGCGCTTGTCTATGTCATCAGCCTGTCGGGCGGCACGGTGGCTTACGGCAAGGCTTCGACCAAGATCATCCGCGGCCGTCGCTCTTCGCTTCTGGCAACGAGCGGTCTGGGGGCCGTCATCTTCATCGACGATTACTTCAACTGCCTCACCGTCGGCACGGTCATGCGCCCCATCACCGATTTTTACAAGGTGAGCCGCGCCAAGCTGGCCTACATCATCGACTCGACTGCCGCTCCCATCTGCATCATCGCTCCGATTTCCTCCTGGGCTGCGGCCGTGGGTTCTTCGCTCAAGGATACGGGTGCTTTTGACAGCGAAATCGGTGCCTTCGTGGCAACCATCCCGTGGAACTTCTACGCGCTGCTCTCGCTCCTGATGGTGGGCTTTCTGTGCATGACGAGTCTTGACTTCGGTCCGATGCGTCGCGCCGAAATTCGTGCCGCCCGCGGTGCGAATGTCGACGAGACGGTTGCCGACACGGATACCAAGCTCAAGTACAACCCCAACGGCACGTTCTGGGACATGGTGATTCCGCTTCTGGCGCTCATTCTCTTTGCGGTTCTGGCGCTCATGTACACGGGCGGTTACTGGGGCAAGGACGCCGCCTACCACACCTTCCAGGCTGCGATCGGCAACTCGGCCGCTTCTCTGTCGCTCGTGTTTGCCTCCTTCGGTGCACTGCTGGTGGCCATGGCGATTTACGTGCCGCGCAAGCTCATCAGCTTCTCGGACTTCATGCAGGGCGGTCTTGAAGGCATGAAGCTCATGCTTCCTGCCAACGTGATTCTGATTCTCGCCTGGACGCTTTCGGGCGTGTGCCGCGATCTGCTGATGGCTCCGCAGTTCATGCAGCAGGTGGTGACCACCTCGGGCATGAGCGCGATGTTCCTGCCGCTGCTCGTCTTTATGATCGCCGCCTTCCTGTCCTTCTCCATGGGCACGGCCTGGGGCACCTTCGGCATTCTGATCCCGATCGTGGTGCCCATTGTGCAGGCGCTCGATCCGAACATGACCGTTGTGGTGCTGTCGGCTACGCTCGCCGGCTCCGTGTTCGGCGACCACTGCTCGCCCATTTCGGATACGACGATCCTTTCGTCGGCAGGTGCAAAGTGCAGCCATATTGAGCACGTTGCAACGCAGATTCCGTATTCGTTGCTGGTGGCTTCGGCCTCGGCCGTAGGCTATCTGGTGGCCGGTCTGACGTCGGGCAGCCTGGCTGCCAGTATTCTGGCCGCTGCCGTGACGCTGATCGGCGTGACGGTGTTCCTGCATTTCTATCAGGCCAAGAAGCAGCCTGCCTCGAGCATTCAGGCTTAATCAGGCCCTGCACATCCGGGCGGTTCGGCTTTGAAGTCGGCCGCTTCGGAGGGGCGCTGTGCGGCGCGGCTTCGAATCCGACTCGAAGCCGCGCAATAATTTTGTTGTCTGCCCGCTAAAATGAGTTCGATTGCGTTCTGTGTCACCGGCCGTGCCGTGGCGCTGCGTCGCGGTGGGGATCTCGGGCTTTTCAAGAACAATCACCTTGTTCCATGATTTTTCGTCGTTTATTGGTCAATGAGCTTGTGAGCAGCGCGGGAGGCGTTTTCACCGTGCTGTTTTCGATCGTGCTCACCATCGGCTTGGTGACGATTCTCGGTCAGGCCGCGGGCGGAAGCGTGGATTCGAGATCCGTGTTTGAACTGATGGCCTATTCGTCGCTGACGAATTTGCCGACGTTGCTGACGCTGTCGGTTTTTATTGCCGTGCTGATGGTGCTGATGCGCAGCTGGCAGGACAGTGAAATGGTGGTGTGGTTCAGCTCGGGCGGACTGAGCCTGCTGCAGTGGATTCGTCCCGTGCTGCAGTTTGCACTGCCCATGGTGGCACTGATTGCCGTTCTGAGCCTGTCGATTTCCCCCTGGGCCAAAGGCGAAATCGAACGTACGTCGCAGCAGTTTGA
Source organism: uncultured Sutterella sp. (assembly GCA_945834535.1). Classification (GTDB taxonomy): domain Bacteria; phylum Pseudomonadota; class Gammaproteobacteria; order Burkholderiales; family Burkholderiaceae_F; genus Duodenibacillus. The sequence goes on from CAMAHM010000088.1 coordinate 2,801, forward strand.
GCAGCGCGACGACGTCAACCGACTCACGCCCGGGCGCTTTATTGAAACCATGGGCGGCAGGCGCGTCTTCTTCGTCGAAGAGGTGAGTGCCGACGGCTCCAAGATTGCGGGCTTTTTCATGAGTGAGCGCAGCGGCGACAAGGAAATCATCGTGCGCGCCGACTCGGGCGAGGTTCGCGAGAACGACAAGGGCGCCCGTTATGTTGTGCTCCATCACGGGCGTCGCTACGACACGAGTGCCCGCGGCGACGCCGCCTGGCGCGTCGTGGAGTTTGATACCTACGAAATCCGTCTCGAAACCAAAGTCGATCAGGCCTACGTCAACCGTGACGTCGAGGTGCAGCCCATCGAACGTCTGATTGAATTGAAGACCCCCGTGGCTCGGGCCGAACTCACGTACCGTCTTTGCTGGCCTTTGGCGGCACTCAATTTGGCGTTGCTTGCCATTCCGCTGTCCTTTTCCAATCCCCGCGCCGGCCGCAGTCTGTCGCTTCTCATGGCAGTGCTCATCTTTATCCTCTATCTGAACGGCATCTCCATGGCCGAGACCTGGGTGAAGACGCGCAAACTGGAGGCGGCCGAGGCCGTGGTGCTTTTGAACGGTGCCGTCTTTGTGCTGACGTGTCTGCTCTTCGTGCGGCGCGTCTGGTTGCAGCGTTGGCTGCCGCTGTGGCTCACCGAGCTGCCGTACCGTCTTTTCGGAGGTCGATAGCGATGCGTGTGGTAACCCGTTATCTGACCAAGGAAATCCTGATCGCCACGCTTTTCGTGCTGGTGGCGCTCGTTGCGCTCATTGCTTTTTTCGATTTGGTAGCGCAGGCTAAGAACATCGGCAACCGTTATGACTTCGGGATGGGGCTCTTTCTGACTTTCCTGAAACTGCCTTCACGCCTGTATGAAGTGATGCCGATCGCAGTGCTTCTCGGCGCGGTCTACACGATGAGCCGTTTGGCGGCGAGCTCGGAGTTTACGATTCTGCGCGTCTCGGGGCTGTCGCCCTGGCGGCTTGCCGGCATGCTGACGGTGCCGGCGATCGTGATGATCGCGGCGACCTATGCACTGGGGGAATGGGCGACGCCTGCGGCCGACAAACTCAGAAGCGAGATGGACACCGTACTCTTTTCCAAGACGTTGTCGGCGCGAGGCTATGTGTCGGGTGTCTGGGTCAAGGACAATGTTCGCGTTGCGGGTGCCGGCAATACGGCGGTGCGCTTTGTCAACGTCCACAATCTGATTGCGGGCGAAGACAGCCGCACGGGCAGTTGGCGCGTCTTCGAGTTCGACAAACAGGGTGAACTTGTGCGCGTGCTGCACGCCGACGAGGCCAACTACATCGCTGGTCGCGGATGGCACCTGAAGAACGCCAAGGTTGAGACGCTGCCCAAGATCACCCGCGATGAGACGCCCGTGATTGAGCGGGCGAGCAGTCGCAGCGGCGCCGAGCTCGTGTTGCCCTCGGAAATGCGCCCCGATATTCTCGGCGTTCTCACCATCAAGCCCGAGCGCATGGGGATTGCCGATTTGTGGAGCTACATTGACCATCTGCGCGACACGCGGCAGACGAGCGACCGCTACGAGGTCGCGCTCTGGACCAAGGTCTTTTATCCGTTGGCCATTTTCGTCATGTTGGCCGTGGCCATGCCTTTTGCGTATCTCAACGCCCGATCGGGTGGTGTGTCGATCCGCATTTTCGCCGGTCTGATGATCGGTATTTCCTTCTACGCGCTCAACAACATCTTTGCCTTTATGGGGGTGCTCAACACCTGGCACCCAATGGTGGTGGCGGTGGTGCCAACGGCAGTCATGCTGCTCTTTGCTGCCGCGGCCATGTGGGTCGTCGAGCGCCGCTAGCGGTTGCTCGGTTCTGCGACAGAGGCAGGATTCTTTTGTCGGCTTGCTGATCAGACTTTCCCGACGAGGCTCTCGGAGCGTCGACTGTTCGACTTCGGAACCGACCGAGGTGTTTGAGCGGAAGTTTGAGTTGCCCGAAAAGCCTCAGTTTTTGACGGCTTTGCGCCGGAGAAGACGCTTGACGGTGGCCAGAGGAATCTGCGCGAGCACAATGGCGGCAAACATGAGTGCGCATCCGAAGGCCTCTCGCCCGCTCATGGTCTGCCCCATGATGAGCCAGCCGCCCAAAACACCGAAGACGCTTTCCAGACTCATGATGAGAGAAGCCAAAGCCGGCGGCACGCCCTTTTGCGCCACGATCTGCAGCGTGTAGGCAATGCCGTTGCTCATGACGCCCGCAAAGAGAATGGCGGGCAGAGCGGCCACAAGAGCCTCCAGCGTCGGGGGTTCGAAAATCATCATCAGAACGCTCCCCAAAACGCTTCCCGTAAAGAACTGAATGCAGCTCATGCGGATGCAGTCCACAAAAGGCGCAAAACGGTCAATGACGAAAATATGGGCGGTAAAACTGACCGCACAGGCAATGACCAAACTGTCGCCGAGCGTGAGAGTAAGGCCGCCGGGCTTCATGCAAAGGTAGTAAAGACCCACTACGGCCAGCAGGGCCGCTGCCCAGACGACGGCGGGCGTGCGGCGGCCGAAAAACAGTCCCGCAATCGGTACGAGAATGATGTAGAGGCTGGTGAGAAAGCTCGCCTTGGCGACCGTGGTGTGGACAATCCCGAACTGCTGCAGTGACTCGGAAATAAAAAGGACGGTTCCGCAGGCAATGCCTCCTACCCAGAGCGTGCGGTTTTTCCAGGGGGAGGCGGAGGTCGATTTATTGTTCACTTCGGCTCCCCGCGCACGCAGACGGTCAAAAAAGGGCATCAGAGCGAGCAAAAAGAGCCCCCCGATGAGTGAGCGCGCCCACGTAAAGGTAAAGGGGCTTACATGCTCCATGCCGAGTGCCTGAGCAACGAATCCAAACCCCCAAATGAGGGCGGTGACTATCAAAAGGAAGGAATCTCGGTACTGATGTTGCATGTGCTTTGGGGTGGAAAATCGGAAAGTTTTCGAAGCTTACGCTTTGAAGAAGTCGGCATCAAAAAAGAGTTTGGGAGTGTCATATAAACCCGTTTACACGGTTTATATGACACTCCCTCATTGTGGAAGCCTTCGGAGAGGTTTTTCGGATGGAAGGCATCTCAAAGAAGAT
>CAMAHM010000089.1 GCA_945834535.1 uncultured Sutterella sp.
CTCCTGCACTCGGGACTTTCACCCGTTAGAAACGTGCCCATGCCGAGCACACATTGAGAAGGCGGAGGATTTCGGTCCTCCGCCTTCTCGTTGTCCGTGCGGCGTCGTTCGTCATTCGTAGCAGTGCACGTCCACTCCCTGCGCCCGAAGTTTCCCGGCAATCGCCTCGAGTTCTTCACGCGAGAGTTTTTCGAGTGTCGGCACCGGTGTCGCCCGCGCCAGGGTATAGATGTCCACCCCGATGGGAGCAAGCGCCGTCACCGCCTTCACCCAGGGATCGACGTATTCGGCAAGCGTGTTGTCGACGCTCCTGCCTTCAAACGTGCCCTTCATGAAAAGCGTCTGCACAATGAGGCGTCCCTTCAACCCCTGCATGCGCTCGAGCACCCTGTCGATGCGGTAGGGGCAGTTGGGGCGATCGACGCGCCGAATGTAGTCGGCGTCGACCGTATCGAGCTTCAGGCACGGTCTGTCGATAAGCTGCACGGCCTCAAACACGTCGTCCCGATCAAGGTGCGTTGCGTTCGTCAGAAGGCACACACGCGCCTGCGGAAAATACGCGTCCCTCAGAGCGCGCACATCGCGCACGATCGCAAGAAAGTCCGGATGCCCCGTGGGCTCGCCGTTGCCCGCGAAGGTGAGCGCGTCGAGCGTCTCGCCCTTGTCGCGCATGGCGCTCAGCGTCCTTTCCAGTTCGCTTGCCACACACGCGCGCGAAGGCATTTTCTCGTGCGGCACACGCTCGGCATTGAGACCGCACTCGCAGTACACGCAGTCAAAACTGCAGAGCTTGCCGTCGGGCGGGAGCAGGTTGATGCCCAGAGACCGTCCCAAACGGCGACTGTGCACAGGCCCGAAAACGGGAGACGGATACAAAACGGTGGCCATGAAGCGCTCCGCAGACGATTAGTTTTCGATCGCCCTCGCCAACAGGCCGCGCATGGCAGCCCACGTCCAGGGCGTATTGAGCCACTCGAGGACCATCTTCTCCTGCTCCTCGGTGATGCGCCCCATGGTGCAGGCCTTGTGCACAACCTTGTCAAAGTCGATGACGTTGAAGGTCTCGATGCCGCGCTCGGCAAAAAGACGCATTGTTTCGGGGATGGCGTAGTTGGTGATCGACATCACCTGCGTCACTTCCGCCCCTTCGGCGCGCAGCGCCTCGATGGCGTCCAGGCAGCTCAGGCCCGTCGAAATGTGGTCTTCGAGGATGAGCACGTTTTTGCCGCGCACGTCGCCGCCCTCGATGCGCGAACGGTTGCCGTAGGTCTTGGCGACCTGACGGACCATAAGAGCAGGCTTGCCGAGGCGATACGCCAGAGCCGCCGCGTGCATGCTGCCCGCAGCTTCCACGCCCGCGACCATGTCAAAACGCAGGTCGAACTCTTCGACGCGGCTGGCCATCGTTTCGATGACGTCGCTCCAGGCTTCGGGGTGCGAAAAGAGCTTGCGGTTGTCGACATAGACGGGCGAAATCAGACCCGACTTAAGGCGCATCGGCGCATCCATCAGAAAGTCCACGGCGTGGGCAAGAATCAGGCGCTCGGCCATGATGTCTTCGGCGATGCTGCTCGTGTAGCTCGGTTTGAACTTGGTTGCCATTTTCTGTTATCTCCGATTATTCAATGCCGAGAACCTTGCGGCCGTTGATCGTTGCAATGTTGACAAGCTGCTCGAAGTCGTCGTAACGGCAGCCCGTGGCAAGAAGCTGCAGCTCATGCCACATATCGCCCGCGCTCCAGGGCACCATGGCGTCACAGACGTTGTCGGTCCCAAGGGCCACCGTCACGCCCGCGGGAACGAGTTCGTCCACGGGGGTCATCGAGTTGTGCATCGGCCCGATCGTTTCGGTACGGGCCGTGTCGATCCAGGCCGTCGGGCAGCAGACCATCATGACGCCCGCCTTCTTTAAAAGCTCGTAGAGGCGCTGGCGGTACATGCGCGAGTGCGCGCCGATCGAAATGCCGTGAATGGCAACGACGCGTCCGACCATGTCGTGCTCAATCGCCTTGTGCGCAAGCATTTCGGTTTCATACTCGCTCGACATATTGAATTGGTCGACGTGCACATGCACCATCTTGTTCTGTGCACGGGCCGTGCCGAGCAGGATATCGAAGGCTTCGGCCGCACGCCCGAAATCACGCTCGTCGCGCTTGGGCAGACCGCCGATGATGTCCACCATTTCCGAGCCGATATCAAACCACTTGCGCGCCTCGGGATCGATCACGCCCTTCAAAGTCTGGTTGGCGAACTTCACCGTGAGCTGATCGGCATAGTGTTCGCGGGCGCGAATACCGGCGCGAATGGCGCGGTCCTCGGTCTGCGGATCAATGTCCACGAAGGTTGCCACGGCCGTGCAGCCCTGCTTGATCATGAGCTCAAAGAACATCGAAAAGCGCCGATAAAAGTCTTCCTCGGTCGAGGCGCTCTTCATACGGTCCAACGCGTCCCACTTCTGCTGCAGCGTGCAGGTGCGGCGCATTTCGAGAATTTCCGGCGACAGGGTAAAGGCACGGTCGGCGTGAGCATGGGTGTTGACCCAACCGCCCGCCTTCATGATGGCGGGCTCGATCATCTCACGTACCGTACGGGGAGCATCGATCGACATTTATCTTTCTCCTTGAGTCTTTTCTATCTGCTGATTCAATCACGAGGCACGACGACCACCTTGATCGCCGTGTTCAAAAACTTCATGCGCGGGGCAAGCGACTCGCTCACCCAGGCGGTCTTTTCATCCGCGGACACCAAAACGGCCTGCATCTTTTTGTCGCGGCGCATGCGCTCGATCGCCTTTTTGCGTCCCATCGCAAAAAACGCCGTGCACCAGGCGTCGGCATAGGCGCCGTCGGCCGACACGATGGAGACGCTCGAAAGGTCCGTGGCGACCGGTTCGCCCGTGACGGCACTCAGAATGTGCCCGTAGGTTTTTCCGGTCTTATTTTCGACCATTTTGCGCTCGTACGCCCCCGAGGTAATCACCGAGACGTCGCTTGCGGGCAGGCTCGCAAGAGGCACGCCGCGCTCTGCGGTCGGATCCTGAATGCCGACATTCCAGGCGCGTCCCGAAGGATTCGAGCCGATGAGCGCGATGTTGCCGCCCAAATCAATGATTCCCGAGACGGCGCCGAGTTCTCGCATTTCGCGCACAAGTTCGGTTCCCATCCAACCTTTGGCAATCGCGCCAAGATCGAGACTTTGATCGCGCCCGATGCGCACGCGGCAGCGGCCGTTTTCGGGATGCTCGGTTTGAATACGGCGCCAGTCGACCTTGGCGCGGGCCGCGGCAATCGCCTTATCGTCGGGGCGATGCGTGCCGCCGAAACCGATCTTCCAGACGCTCGCCAGAGGGCCGATCGTGGGCTCAAAGGCGCCTGCCGAAGCGCGGGCCACGTCCTTGGAGCGCTCCACAAGATCGGCGATGCGGCAGTCCACGTCCACCCATTCTCCGTGACGGCGGTTGACGTCGTTAAGGGGCCCCTCGCCGTGCACGGTGAGCATCCGCACCATCGCCTCGAGCCTCTTTTCGAAAGCATCGGCAAGCTTGTCGGCCGTCTCCTGCGTGGGAGCATAAAGTCGGGCATTAACGATCGTGCCCATCGTAAGAGAGGCCACTTCAGCCTCATAGACGGTGACTTTGTCGTCCTGCGCCGCCTGAGCCGCACCTGCCGACGCCCAAAATAAAAGCCCTGCCGACAACGACAGCACTGCCGTCATTGTGAGCCGGGCCTGCAGGAAAAAACGTGCGGCGGCGCCAGAGCCGCTCACCTCTTTTCCAAAAATACGTCGAAATCGGAACATACAAAAGTCTCGGACATGCAAAACCGCCCGACGCGCAACAAGTGGCAGGCCGGGCCGGATAAATTCAGGGAACTTTAGCACAGACCGCAGGCCTTGCCGTGCTCGGCAGCGCCCTGCGATAGACTGCGTTCATCGATCGCTTTTTTCCAAGGAGACCAACATGAGCGTCATGACCGTCACGGGATCCGTCGATCCTGTTTTGAGCGTGCGGCTTGAAGAAGGTGAAACGCTTTACGCCGAGCGCAATGCGATGGTGTGCATGGACGGAACGCTGTCGCTTACGGGCGGCGCACGCGGCGGGCTCTTTCAAGCTCTCGGACGCAAAATACTCAACGATGAAACGTTCTTTCAGCAGAAAATAGAAGCTCAGAAGGGGGCGGGAGAAGTGCTTCTGGCCCCGACACTGCCCGGCGCCATCGAGCTGCTCGAGTGCGGGGAGCGGCAGTACATGCTTACCGACGGCAGCTATCTGGCAAGCGAGTCGGGAGTCGAAGTGCAGGCTAAAAGTCAGGGCCTGGGTCGGGCGCTTTTGGCCAACTCCGGCGGGCTTTTCGTGATGCGCACGCAGGGCACGGGGCGTGTTGCGGTAAGCGGCTTGGGATCGATCCGCGTCGTTGAACTTGACGGCACGAGAAGCGTTTTCGTCGACAACGGCCATCTTGTAGCCTGGGACGATGCGCTCAAGTACGAGCTTGCCGTCAACACCTCCGGCAAGGGCTTTTTCGGCAAGCTTTTGCACAGCCAGACTTCGGGCGAAGGGATCGTTCTGAAGTTTTCCGGTCGGGGAAAACTCCTTGTCGCCTCCCGCAACCGCGGCGGCTTCATCGATTGGATTCTCGGTCAGATGCCCGACGACAAAGTTGTTAAAAACTAAAAGCGACCCGAACCGGGCCAAAGGAAAACCTTTGGCCTGATGCGAGTCGCCCGGCAATACCCGCCGGGCTCATTTCTTTGAGAAAAGAGCCCGAGCGGTCATGATCAAGCTACTTGGCCTGCTCGAGAGCCTTGTTGACGGCTTCAAGAATACCCTTGGAGGAATTCGTCGCGCCCGAGAGGGTCTTGACGCCTTCCGTGCCGTTCTTGGCAATGACCTTCTTGGAGATGCGCTTTTCGGCGCCCTTCAGAAGCATTTCGGTCTCGCCGTGCTTGAGAACCTTGACCGAAGTGATCTTGCCCGAAGCAACCACCACTTCGACCTGGATCTTGCTGGCGTTACCCGTGCCTTCGGCCGTGTACGTTCCGTCTTTGTAGGCGGCTTGAGCACCGGCACACAGGCCCGCCATTGCAAGCGCAGCCATCAACTGCTTGATCATGCTTACTCCTTTTGTTTTGCAATCAAAAATGCATTACTTGCCAAGAGCGTACTTGGCAGCGTTTTCACCCGCGATGCGGCCGAAGACGATGATGTCGGCCTGCGCGTTGCCGCCCAGACGGTTGCCGCCGTGCACGCCGCCCGTCACTTCACCCGCGGCGAAGTAACCCGGAATCACCTGACCCTTCTTGTTGATGACCTGAGCCTTGGTGTTGATCTTCAGGCCGCCCATCGTGTGGTGCACGGCCGGGGTGACGAGAATCGCGTAGTAGCCGGGCTCGTTGAGGGGACGTTCCATCTTGGTACGGCCGCAGCAGCTGTCCTTGCCGGCAGCCTGATCCTTGGCGTACTGAGCCATCGTGGCCTTCAGAGCGTCAACAGGCACACCCATCTTCGGGGCAATTTCGTCAAGCGTGGCGCCGGTGATAACCATGCCGGGCTTCTTGAGGTAGCCTTCGATCGCCTTGAGGGACTTGCGGACGGATTCGTCGAAGAACATGTAGGCGTGGCCCGTGGTCTGCTTGAGAATGGCGGCCGACACGGCATCGCGCGTGTTGAGTTCGTCGTAGAAGCGCTTGCCTTCCATGTTCACAAGAATGGCGCCGTTGCCGCGCACGGCTTCGGTGACCATCACGCCCGTCTTTTCAACCACGGTCGGGTGGGTCTGAATCTGGTCCAGATCGACGTAATCGGCGCGCACATGATCGCTCAGCTTCAGGCCGTCGCCCGTGGCACCCGGATGATTCGTCGTGGCAAAGCCCTTCAGACGCGGAATGATCTTGGAGACCATGTCGTTGT
>CAMAHM010000090.1 GCA_945834535.1 uncultured Sutterella sp.
TGGTTGTATTTCCAGTGAAAGTAGGTCACTGCCAGGCTAATCCATTCAAAACCCCCGTCTCCTCACCGAGGCGGGGGTTTTGTCATTCCCGGCGCTCGCAAAAGAGCGCCTCATCCGTCGGGCTACGGTGTTTGGATGATTCTCGCGAGAAGCGGCGCGTGTTAGCATCGATTCCTTGTTTTTAAAGGGATTTTTTATGCGCTCCGTTTTCTTTGCCGCCGCCCTCGGCTGCCTGGCGGCTTGTACTTCGCTTCCGGCAGCCGCAGCCGAACCCATGGACATTCATTCGATTCGCTACGATGCTCAGGCAAGCGTCGGTTCGCATGCGCTGACTCTTAACGGAGCGGGCCTGCGCAAGAAGCTCTTTTTCAAGGTCTACGCCGCCGGCCTTTATGTGCCGCAGACTTCGAACGACAGCAGCGCTCTCATGGCTCAGCCCGGAGCCGCGCGCGTGCGCCTGGGGCTGCTGCGTGACGTGTCGGGCGCAAGCTTTATTTCGGCGCTGGACGACGGTCTTAAAGCCAACCTTTCCGAGTCGACAGCCCGGGACATTGCGGCCGAGCTTGAAGCGTTGCGCACCCTGCTGCGCAACATCGGCGACGTCAAAACGGGCGACCTCGTGGACTTTGACTTCGTGCCTGAAACGGGCACCGTGGTGCTTTTAAACGGCAACCCCGTGGGTGAGCCCATCGGAGGCGGCCGCACGCTCTACAACGCTGTGCTCGCCATCTGGCTTGGTCCCAAGGCGATTGACGAGAGCCTCAAAGCGGGCATGCTCGGCGGCAAATAACGATCCCGCGTTGCCGCTACAATGCGCGTACTTTGATTGATTTTCGTAGCGCGCAACGATGACAGTGGACCTTTTCGGCAACGACGATCTTCCGCCCTTAAAGACGCACGAGCGCCGGGAGCCGGCTCCCAAAAGCCGTGCGCCGCGTGAAGCGGCCTCCGGTGCTCGCGCCCCCGTGCCGCGCCCCCTGGCCGAGCGCATGCGTCCTGCCAGCATCGACGAGGTGATCGGGCAAAAGCACCTTCTGGGCCCGGGGCAGCCGCTGCGCGTTGCGTTTGAAACGTGCCGCCCCCATTCGATGATTCTTTGGGGGCCGCCCGGCGTCGGCAAAACGACGCTTGCGCGCCTCATGGCCGACGGTTTCGGGCTCCCCTTTATTGCGCTCTCGGCGGTCCTGTCGGGCGTGCAGCAGATTCGCGAAGCGGTGGACCAAGCGCGTGTGCACATGGCTCAGACCGAGCGTCCGACCCTTGTGTTCGTCGACGAAGTGCACCGCTTTAATAAAAGCCAGCAGGACGCGTTCCTTCCGCATGTGGAGTCGGGGCTCTTTATCTTTGTCGGCGCTACCACGGAAAACCCGTCCTTTGAAGTCAATTCGGCGCTCCTCTCGCGCTCTGCCGTGTACGTGCTCGAGTCCCTCAAGCCTGAGGAAACGGCCGAGCTGGTGACGCGCACGATGGCGCGTGCTTTTGCCGACATGACGCTCACCGATGATGCCCGAGGGGTTCTTGTCGACCTCGCCGACGGGGACGCACGTCGGTGCCTCAACGCCATGGACGTCGCGCTCGGCATGGCTCGCGACCGGGGGCTGACGACGGTGGACGCCGCGTTTTTAAAGACCGCGCTTCCGACGACGCTGCGCCGGTTTGATAAGGGCGGAGAAAACTTCTACGACCAGATCAGCGCCCTGCATAAGAGCGTGCGGGGCTCTGACCCCGACGCCGCCCTGTACTGGATGTGCCGCATGCTGGACGGAGGATGTGATCCCCGCTACATCGCCCGGCGCGTCGTGCGCATGGCGATTGAAGACGTTTCGCTGGCCGATCCCCGCGCAACGGACCTCGCGCTTGCTGCGGCCGACATTTACGAGCGTCTGGGCTCTCCCGAAGGGGAGCTCGCGCTTGCGCAGGCCGTTGTCTATCTGGCGGTCGCGCCCAAGAGCAACGCTGTCTACACGGCTTACAACGCCGTTCGCTCCTTCGTGCATCAGGACGGCTCGCGCCCGGTACCGATGTACCTCAGGAATGCTCCCACGCAGCTTATGAAGGATCTCGGCTACAAAGAGGGCTACCGCTACGCGCACGACGAGCCCGAAGCTTTTGCGGCCGGAGAAATCTATCTGCCCGAAGGGCTCGAATCCAAGCGCTGGTACGAGCCCACGCCCCGTGGATTGGAAGCAAAGATCGCCGCCAAGCTCGAGCATCTGAGGGAACTCAACCGCGCCGCTCACGCCGAGGGGCGCGGCCGCAAACGCTGATTTCTCGCCTTTGGGCGCTCGGTGTAAAATATTTCAATTACGCCATACAGGCAGACAACGGACGGTCGCGCGACAGGTGCGTGTGACCGACGGGGGTGTTGTTTTTTGCATCTCCCTGTTTTAGAGCTGCCGCAGATTTTTGAGCCGAGCGCCCCTTGCGAGGGGTGTCTTTGCTTTTTTTGCATTTTTATTCTTACAAAGAGATCGCAATGCTCGACATCAACATGCTGCGCAAGCAGCTTCCGGAAGTGATCGCCCGCCTCAAGACGCGTCCGTTCGACTTCCCTGAAAAGGAATTCAACGCGCTCGAAAACGAACGCAAGCAGGTTCAGACCCAGACGGAAGAACTTCAGGCTTTGCGCAATCAGCTCTCCAAGCAGATCGGCATTGCCAAGAAGTCGGGCGGCGACGCCTCGTCCTTCATGGCCGAAGCTGCTGCGATTCCCGAAAAGCTCTCGGCCCTGTCGGCGCAGCTCGATGACATCCGCAGCCGCCTTGATGACCTTTTGATGAGCATCCCCAATCTGCCGCACGAATCCGTGCCGGTGGGGCGCGACGAGCGCGACAACGTCGAGCAGTGCCGCTGGGGTACGCCGCGCACGTTCGACTTCCCCGTGAAGGACCACGTCGACGTCGGTGCCCGCCTGGGGCTTGATTTTGACACGGCCGCCAAGCTCTCGGGCTCGCGCTTTTGCTACATGAAGGGGCAGGTTGCCCGTCTGCACCGCGCTCTGGCGCAGTTCATGCTCGATCAGCACACGCTCAACCACGGCTACACCGAGTGCTACACGCCCTACATCGTGACGGCGCAGACGCTGCGCGGCACCGGTCAGCTTCCGAAGTTTGAGGAAGACCTCTTTGCCGCCAAAAAGGGCGGTCAGCAGGGGCAGGGTGATCCGCTTTACCTCATCCCGACCGCGGAAGTGACGCTCACCAACTCCGTTACCGGCCAGATGCTCAAGGCCGCCGATCTGCCGATTCTCGTCACCGCTCATACGCCGTGCTTCAGATCCGAAGCCGGTGCCTACGGTCGCGACACCCGCGGCATGATCCGTCAGCACCAGTTCGACAAGGTTGAAATGGTGCGCATCTGCTCGGCCGAGGACAGCTACCAGCACCTCGAAGAGCTCACCGCCAACGCCGAAGACATTCTGCAAAAGCTCGGCCTGCCCTACCGCAAGGTGCTGCTGTGCACGGGCGACATGGGCTTTGGCTCGGCCAAGACCTATGACCTTGAAGTGTGGCTGCCCGCGCAGAACACCTATCGCGAGATCAGCTCCTGCTCGAACTGTGAAGCCTTCCAGGCCCGCCGCATGGGCACCCGCTACAAGGATGCCGACGGCCGCACGAAGTACGTGCACACCTTGAACGGCTCCGGTCTTGCCGTGGGCCGCACCCTCGTGGCGGTGCTTGAAAACTACCAGAACGAAGACGGTTCGGTGACGGTGCCCGAGGCGCTGCGTCCCTACATGGGCGGCGTCGAAAAGCTCACGCCGCAGTAATCGTTTGCCGCACGAACGCAAAACGACTAGGCAGATCGCCTTATTGCCATGTCGTTTTGCAGTGCGTAAACTTCACTGCACATTTCGAGGTAGAGGTTTTTCCTCTACGCCAACCTGCCAACCCGGGCAAGGTGGAACGCTACAAAGCGGATGCGGCCGAACATCGGCAACCAAGCGGGGCGACAAAGTCGTCTGATCGAAATGGATCGGGCGACTTTTTTTGTGAAACGTGTCCGTCGGGCACACACGGTGGATTTATTCCCAATTGCCGAACCGATTCCCCGCGGGGAATGAAAACGGCTAAAAAGGAGAAGAAAATGAGCAATCGTTTGACGATCAAGGGTCAGGTTACGGTTCCCAAGGAAGTGCGCGATTTTCTCGGGCTCACGTCGGGCGCAAGCTCGGTCGAATTCAGTATTGATGAAGACGGCTCGGTGCGCATTACCAAAGCTGCCGCTGCACCGCGAGCCTCAGCGGTGCGGCGCCCTCTGAATCTTGCCGCGCGTGCTTCAAATGATCGGTGCGCGCAGGTTCTGGCCCTTTTGAACGGTTGCGTGGCGGCCTGACGGCCGAAGGCAATTTCAGAGACGGCAAAAAAAATGGACATCATCAGCGAACTTAAGGCAATTGTCGGTGAGGGACACGTTCTTACCGACGACAAGGACACGGCGGGCTATCTTGTGGACTGGACCAACCGTTTTCACGGCAGGGTCCTTGCGGTAGTGCGGCCGGCAACGACTGACGAAGTTTCGCGGGTGATGAAGCTTGCCTATGAGACGCAAACGCCCGTGGTGCCGCAGTCGGGCAACACGAGCCTTGTGGGGGGCGGTACGCCCGACGCGAGCGGCCGTGCGATTCTTCTTTCCCTGTCGCGCATGAACAAAATCGAAGCCGTGGACGCGGTCAACGACACGATGACCGTCGAAGCGGGCGTGGTGCTTGAAAAGGCGCAGGAGGCTGCGCGCGAATCGGGGCGCTTTTTCCCCTTGAGTTTTGCTGCTCAGGGCACGGCTTGCCTCGGAGGGTGCCTGGCAACCAACGCGGGCGGCACGGCCGTATTGCGCTACGGCAACACGCGCGATTTGGTGCTCGGGATTGAAGCGGTGCTCTCCGACGGCACGGTTGTCGACATGCTGCGCGGTCTGCGCAAGGACAACACGGGCTACGATCTGAAGCACCTTTTTATGGCAAGCGAGGGGACTTTGGGCGTCATCACCCGCGCCGTGGTGAAGATCTTCCCCGCGCCGCAGGCGTCCTACACGGCGCTCGTCGGTGTTGAAGACGTCACCAAGGCCTGTGAGCTTCTTGCCGCCGTCAAGTCGGCCGCGGGGCCCGCTCTTACCGGGTTTGAACTGATGCAGGCCAAGTGCATCGAGCGCGTCGGCAAAGAAATCCCTGCCGTGACGCTGCCGGGCGATGTTTCCTCGGCCCCCTGGTGGTGTCTTGTGGAATTGTCCTACTCGCGCGATCCGGGCAGCAATCCCCTGGAAGGCATTCTCGAGCAGGCTTTTGAAGCGGGCACGGTGGCCGACGCCTTCCTGGCCAACTCCGTCAAGGACTCCAAGGCTTTTTGGGCGATCCGCGAATCGATTCCGTCGGCCGATGCACACGTGGGCGGCAATCTGCACAACGACGTGAGTCTGGAAATCAGCGACATTCCCGCCTTCGTTGAAGAAGCGCTCGCTGCGCTTGAAGCGCGCTTTGCGTGGGTCGATCCTTCGGTGTTCGGACACCTCGGCGACGGCAATCTGCACTTTAACATCGGCTCGATTCCGCCCAACCTCGCCTTTGAAAACGAAGAGGGGATTCGCGAAACGGTGTATGCAGTGGTCAGCGCGCACAACGGCTCAATCTCGGCCGAACACGGCATCGGGCAGCTTAAACGCGCGCACTTTCTCGCGCTCAAAAATCCCGTCGAGCTTGAACTCATGGGACGCATCAAAAAGGCGCTCGATCCCAAGGGCATTCTCAATCCCGGAAAGCTCCTTGCCGATCGCGCCTGACCGACGAGCCTAA
>CAMAHM010000091.1 GCA_945834535.1 uncultured Sutterella sp.
AGCCTGATTTAACAGGTGACAATAAAGCTTTCGACTTTAGTCGAGAGTTGTTTACGATCGGGCTCTTTGACTTTCTCAAGTCTCCCGACAGTTTGGACGTATAACCGCTTTTGAGGCCGATACGGTCGGCTCGAGTGCTTCGCGGCTTTTCGCCTACGAAAAAACGCCGCAGGACGCGACGTTTTTTGGGTGGGGAGACGCCCGTCAGCTCCGCCCAAAACAAGGAACGGAGCTACGTGCGAAAGCTCAATTTAGGCGCGCTCTTCGAGCACAGCCACGGCAGGAAGCACCTTGCCTTCGAGGAATTCGAGGAAGGCGCCGCCGCCCGTGGAGATGTAGCTCACGCGGTCGCGGATGCCGAACACAGACACGGCCGAGATCGTGTCGCCGCCGCCCGCGATCGAGAAGGCGCCCTTGTCGGTTGCCTCAGCAATAGCCGCAGCCAGTGCTTCGGTGCCGTGCGAGTAGGGTTCCATTTCAAAGACGCCCACCGGGCCGTTCCACACAACGGTGCCCGACTCGCGCACGATGTCGGCGAGCATGGCGGCCGTCTTGGGACCGACGTCGAGAATCATTTCGTCATCGGCCACCTCTTCAATGGCGCAGGTGCGGTGTTCGGCCGTCGCGGAGAATTCCTTGGCAACAACAACGTCCACCGGCAGGGGAAGCTTGGCGCCCTTCTCTTCAAGGGTCGCAAGCACCTTCTTGCATTCTTCAACGAGCTCGGGTTCGGCGAGGGACTTGCCGACCTTGTAGCCGGCGGCCATCAGGAACGTGTTGGCAATGCCGCCGCCCACGATGAGGCGGTCAACCTTCTGCGCGAGGTTGTTGAGGATGGTGAGCTTCGTTGAAACCTTGGAGCCGCCCACGATGGCCGTCAGCGGGTGCTTGGCTTCGGCCACGGCCTTGGTGAGGGCGTCGATTTCGGCAGCCATCAGGGGACCGGCGCAGACTTCGGGCGCAAAGCGTGCAACGCCTTCGGTGGAGGCCTGCGCGCGGTGCGCGGTACCGAACGCATCGTTGACGTACACGTCGCACAGGGCCGCGTAGGCCTTGGCGAGTTCTTCGTTGTTCTTCTTTTCACCCTTGTTGCAGCGGCAGTTTTCAAGCATCACAGCCTGACCGGGCTTTAATTCCGGAGCCTGGGTGAGGTAGTTCTTCGAGAGCCCCATCGGCACGCCCACGAGTTCGCTCATGCGCACGGCAACGCCCGCAAGGCTGTCCTCGGGGTTGACCACGCCCTCGGTGGGGCGGCCCAGATGGCTCATCACCATGACGCAGGCACCGGCGTCGAGCGCAAGGCGAATAGCCGGCACGCTCGCCACAAGGCGCGTTTCGTTGGTGATGTTGCCCGCTTCATCACGCGGCACGTTGAGGTCCGAGCGGATAAGCACACGCTTGCCGGCAAGACCACCCTGCGCGGCGAGCATTTCAAGGGTTTTTACATGCATGGGGAATGACTCAAAAAGAGGATTGTCCGAAAAGGCGTAAAGCCCGCGCGCCGAAAGTGTCTGCAGCGCGCGGGCGGGAACCCGTCAGGGTTCGGGGATTACTTGGCGGCCATCATGGCGCAGGCCGTATCGAGCATGCGCTGCGAGAAGCCCCATTCGTTGTCGTACCAGCTCGTGACCTTCACGAGGCGGCCGCCCGTCACCTTGGTGAGGGTGGCGTCAAAGGTCGACGAGTGCGGATCGTGGTTGAAGTCGATCGACACGAGCGGCAGATCGTTGTAGCCGAGAACGCCCTTGAGTTCAGGCGACTGGCTGGCGGCCTTCATGATGGCGTTGACTTCTTCAACGGTCGTGTCGCGCTGAGCGCGGAAGGTGAGATCGACGAAGCTCACGTTGATCGTGGGCACGCGCACGGCAAAGCCGTCGAGGCGGCCGTTCAGTTCGGGCAGCACGAGACCGACGGCGGCGGCAGCACCCGTCTTCGTCGGGATCATCGAATGCGTGGCGGCACGGGCGCGGCGCATATCCTTGTGGTAGACGTCGGTAAGGGTCTGGTCGTTCGTGTACGAGTGCACGGTGGTCATGAGGCCGTGTTCGATACCGAGGGCCTTGTGCAGGGGAGCAACGACGGGCGCAAGGCAATTGGTCGTGCACGAAGCGTTCGAGACAACCGTCATGTCCTTGGTGAGGACCGAGTCGTTGACGCCGTACACAACCGTGGCGTCGCAGTTCTTGCCGGGAGCCGAGATCAGCACCTTCTTGGCGCCCTGATCAAGGTGCACCTGGGCCTTTTCCTTGCTCGTGAAGGCGCCCGTGCATTCCATGACGACGTCCACGTCCAGTTCGCCCCACGGAATTTCACGCGGATCGCGGGTCGAGAACATGCGGATGCGGTCGCCGTTGACGATCATGCATTCCGGACCGTCGGTTTCGACGGTGCCGTTAAAGCGCCCGTGCACGGTGTCGTAACGCAGCAGATGGGCGTTGATTTCGTCCGAGCCGAGCGTGTTGATGGCCACGATTTCCAGATCGTGCTTCTTGCCGTTTTCGTAGTGGGCGCGAAGAACGTTGCGTCCGATGCGGCCGAAGCCCGTAATGGCAACACGAATCGTCATGTCTGAAAGTCTCCTTTGTCGTTGAATGACTGTCGGCTGCGCGGTGGGCGCAGCGCTGTGCGCGGCCCGGCCTTGTGTGGAAGCGGCCGAGCCCGTCGCGCGTTGTTATTCGGCAAGCAGTGCCTGAACCTTCTGCACGCAGGCTTCCACCGTAAAGCCGAAGTGCTTCCAAAGAACCGATGCGGGGGCCGATTCGCCGAACGTATCGATGCCGACGACGTCGCCCTTGCGGCCCTGCATGTACTTGTACCACAGGCCCGTCACGCCCGCTTCAATCGCGAGCATCGGCACGCCTGCGGGCAGCACGGAGGTCTTCCATTCGGCATCCTGGCGATCGAAGACGTCGCAGCAGGGCATGGACACCACGCGGGCCTGCACGTTCTGCGCCGCGAGAATGGCGCGGGTCTTCATCGCGAGTTCCGTTTCCGAGCCCGTTGCAACGAGAATCACCTCGGCCTTGCCTTCGCCGGCAGGCGCTTCGGCAGCCACGTAGCCGCCGCGCGCGATCGCGTCGGCGTCGACTTCGTCGCGGTCAAGGAAGGTCACGTTCTGGCGCGAGCACACGATGCACGAGGGCCCGTTGCGGCGCTCGATGGCTTCGGCCCAGGCCACAACGGCTTCCACGGTGTCGGCCGGACGCCAGACGTCCAGGCCCGGGATAAGGCGCAGCGAGGCGACGTGTTCAATCGACTGGTGCGTGGGACCGTCTTCACCGAGGCCGATCGAGTCGTGCGTGTACACGAAGATCGAGCGCTGCTTCATAAGGGCAGCCATACGCACGGCGTTGCGGGCGTAGTCCGAGAACGTCAGGAACGTGCCGCTGAAGGGAATAAAGCCGCCGTAAAGGGCAATACCGTTTTGAATGGCGCTCATGCCGAATTCGCGCACACCGTAGCTGATGTGGCGACCGCACATGTTGTCGTGCGTGAGGCGTTCCACCCCCTTCCAGTTGGTGAGGTTCGAGCCCGTCAGGTCCGCCGAACCCCCGAGAAGTTCGGGCAGGTGCGGCGCAAGGGCATCGAGAGCCTTTTGGCTTGCCTTGCGCGTAGCAACGGTTTCGGCCTTGGCCTGCGCTTCGCAGAGCGCGTTCATGACGTGCTCTTCAAAGTCGGCGGGCAGGTCCCCGGCGAGGCGGCGCTTAAATTCGGCGGCCAGTTCCGGGTACTTCGCTTCATAGGCGGCAAAGAGAGCGTTCCACTCTTCTTCCATGGCCTTGCCCGCGGGACGGCAGTCCATGGCTTCGTACACTTCGGCGGGCACTTCAAAGGGCGGGTAGTTCCAGCCGATGTTGGCGCGCGTAAGAGCAATTTCTTCGTCGCCCAGCGCTTCGCCGTGAGCCTTGCTGGTACCGGCGCGGTTCGGGCTCCCCTGCCCGATCACGGTGCGGCAGATGATGAGCGTGGGCTTGTCGGCAGAAGCCTTGGCTTCTTCGGTGGCGCGGCTCACAGCCAAAGCGTCATGGCCGTCGATCGGGCCGATCACGTTCCAGCCGTAGGCTTCAAAGCGCTTGCGGGTGTCGTCGGCAAACCAGCCCTTGATGTCGCCGTCAATGCTGATGCCGTTGTCGTCGTAGTAGGCGATGAGCTTGTTGAGGCCCCAGACGCCGGCCAGAGAACAGACTTCGTGGCTGATGCCTTCCATCATGCAGCCGTCGCCCAAGAAGACGTACGTACGGTTGTCGACGATGGGGAACCCCTCGCGGTTAAATTCAGCCGCGAGCATCTTTTCGGCAAGCGCCATGCCGACGGCGTTGGCAATACCCTGACCGAGGGGGCCGGTGGTGGTTTCCACGCCGGGCGTCACGTCAACCTCGGGGTGCCCCGGGGTCTTGCTGCCCATCTGGCGGAAATTCTTGATGTCCTCCATCGAGAGGTCATAACCCGTGAGGTGCAGCATGGCGTACTGCAGCATCGAGCCGTGACCGTTGGAGAGAATGAAGCGATCGCGGCCGGCCCAATGCGGGTTGGACGGGTTGTGGCGCAGATGGCCGGAAAAGAGCGCCACCGCGATGTCGGCCATGCCCATGGGCATGCCGGGGTGACCGGACTTGGCACGCTGCACGGCGTCCATGGAAAGGGCGCGCACCGCCGCGGCCCGGGTCTTGAGGGAGACTTCAGAGGACATGTTGTTTCAGAGGGTCTTAAACGGATGTGTCATCGCTCCCGATCGAAGGCTGCAGCGGACAGCAAAAACGTGCAAAGTTCTTTCGACCGAACCTTGCCGCAAAAGCTCCCCCTGCCCCTTGTCGGGCGCGGGTTGCGTCAATTCTACAGACAAGCAACTAGAATCGCCGCATTCTCCAAAAGCTAAATCGGCGTGCAGCCTGACGAAGGATGGAACGTCCGTTCACAAATCAGCAATTGTGCGAATGCTCTGCAAAAAAGCCTTCGTATCGAGAAAGTAGTTGGGATAGGCCTTCTTGATGTCTTTGAGAGCGCCTGCCGACATCAGCACAATCGCAATGTTCGGGTCGTCCCGTGTTGCCGTCTCCTTGGCTTTGTAGAAACTTTCGGCATCTTCGATCTCGCTGAAGGCCGTCAGACGCACACGCTTGTCATCAATGAAAAGCTGGACGACGTGGTAGCCTGAGTAGCTTCTGGAAACCGTCTCGATATGGCGGGCCGACACCGCCACACCTTCAAGCAAAACCAAAAAATTTCTTTCCTTTTCAATAGTCCGAACTTCGTCGAGCAGCTGCTCGCGACTCCAATCGACAAACTCCTGTGGCACGGGGAAACCCTCTTCGATCGCAAAAAGAGCGCTGATAAGTTTCAGAAAACGACGCGTTCCTTCATCACCGTGCCCGGTTTTGATCGAAGAGTTCTGGATCATGCCGAGCGTTTCCACAGCTGTCGCCCACGCATGCTGCAGATGCGTGCGGATTTGAATTTCCAAACGCAGGCCGTCCAACTCCGAGTGTGCTTCGTTCTTATAGCGGATGACTTGATGCAGACTGCGATACCCGTCGTCCTTGGGTTCTCGGATGTAGTCGTGGGGCGGCAGCTCCAACTGGTGCTTGAAGCGCTTGGAAGAAACGATCAGTCTGTAAAGACGGTATACATTGTCGATTTCCGGCACGATGACCCGCAGACCTCCAATGTCCTGCATACGGTCAAGCGACATGCTTTCGAAGCGCCGGAGTTTTTCTACGATGGACGGAGTGCGCTTGAGCCGTTGGGCCACAAG
>CAMAHM010000092.1 GCA_945834535.1 uncultured Sutterella sp.
AGGCCTCGCGAAGCGTTTCACTGAAAGTGGGATGGGCGATATTGACCATGCCCATGTCCTCTGCAGTCGCCCCGAATTCCAACGCCTGACAGGCCTGAGCAATGAGTTCGCCTGCTGCGGCACCGATGATGTGCACGCCGACAAGTCTGTCCGTGGCCTCGTCGAGCACGACCTTCACAAAGCCCTCGGTCTGCTGCTGAGCCCGGGCCCTGCCGTTGGCGGCAAAGGGGCAGCGCCCGACGCGCACGGCGCGTTCCTTTCGTTGAGCGTCTTCAACCGTCTCACCCACCCAGGCAATTTCAGGATCCGTGTAGATCACCGAGGCGATGTGCGGTGTCGGTGTCGTCACGATGCGTCCGGCCGCCATTTCGGCAGCCGTCACTCCTTGGGCGTGCGCCTTGTGCGCAAGCTGCACACCGCGCACTGCGTCCCCGACGGCCCAAACGCGGGGCAGATTGGTGCGACACAGCGCGTCGACCTCGATGCGGCCGCGCGCGTCCACGGCAAGTCCCACCGCCTCGGGCGCGAGATCGGCAACAACGCTCTGCCGCCCCACGGCGACCAACAGGGCATCAAATTGATGCGTCTGACTGCCGCCCTCTTTGCTTTCGGCGGTCACGCAAACACCGTCCTGACATTTTTGGACGCCAGCAATGCGCGTCTTGAGATCAAAGACAAGCCCTTGGCGCTCAAAAGCCCGACGGGCGAATGCAGCGACCTCCGGGTCAGAGGCAGGCAAAAGACGATCTGCCACATCAAAAAGCCGCACCTCGGACCCAAAACGGCTCCACACGCTTGCCATTTCGAGACCGATCACGCCCGCCCCGATGATGCCCAGTCGCTTCGGAACGCTCCTTAGGGCAAGCATGCCGACATTGGAAAGAATCGTTTTTTCATCGACTTCGATGCCCGGAAGCGATCGCGCCTCGGTACCGCAGGCAAGAATGACCTGACGCGCACGCACACACTGCCCGTTGACTTGTATCGCGTAGCCGTCGGGCAGAATCTCCGAAAATCGGGCCGTGCCGTGCAAACATGTCACGCCGCTGCGTTTAAAGAGGGATGCAAGCCCCTGGTTGGAACTTTTCACCACGCGGGCGCGGTGCTCCTGCACGCGCTCAAGATCGAGCGTCACACTTTCGGGCGCGAGCATCGTTCCCCAACGCTCGAACCCCTGACGCGCCTCGGAATACACCTTGGACGCAGCAAGCAGAGCTTTGCTGGGAATGCACCCGACATTGGCGCAGGTGCCGCCGAAAGCCTTCTTGTCACCGTCGTCGGGGTTGATGAAACGATCGACAACGGCCGTCTTCAAACCGAGCTGCGCCCCGCGAAGCGCGGCCGGATATCCTCCCGGCCCCGCTCCTACCACAAGCAGATCAAACATGTCCGACATGACGACTCCCGACTGTTTAGATTTCAAGCAACAGGCGGGCCGGATCTTCCAATGCCTGCTTCATGGCCACCAGTCCCGTAACGGCCTCGCGTCCGTCAATGAGGCGATGGTCGTAGGAAAGCGCCAGATACGTCATCGGCCGCACCACGATCTGTCCGTCAACCACAACAGCCCTCTCCTTAGTGTTGTGTACGCCGAGAATGGCCGACTGCGGAGGATTGACGATCGGCGTCGAGAGCATGGAGCCGAAAACGCCGCCGTTGGTGATCGTAAAAGTGCCGCCCGAGAGTTCCTCCAAAGTGAGCTTTCCCTCGCGGGCGCGACGCGCGAAATCGGCAATTTCCGCTTCGATGGCGGCAAAACTCTTGCGGTCGGCATCCCTAACAACAGGCACGACGAGTCCGCGCTCGGTGCCGACAGCGACGCCGATATCGATATAGTCGTGCCAGACAATGTCGCTGCCCTCGATTGAAGCGTTCAGAATCGGATGACGCCGGAGGGCATAGGCCGCAGCCTTCACGAAAAATGACATAAAGCCCAACTTGACGCCGTAGGTCTTTTCGAAGCTTTCCTTATAGCGAGAGCGCAGGGCCATCACGGCCGACATGTCGCATTCGTTGAAGGTCGTAAGCTGAGCACTTGTCTGCAGGCTTTCCAGAAGACGTTCGGCCATACGGGCGCGAATGCGGCTCATCGGTTCACGCCGTTCGGTGCGTGCACCAGCCGCAGCTGCGGGCACGGCTGCACGCGCCGACTGCGCAGGCTTGGCAGCGGGCTTCTTTGCAGAAGCAGCCTGAGGCGCGGCAATCGGGGCGGCAGCGTCAACGGCTTTCAAAACGTCGATCTTGGTGATGCGGCCGCCCGGCCCCGTCCCCGAGACCGTCTTCGCCTCAATGCCGTGTTCGGCAAGCGCTCGCGCAGCCGAAGGCATCACGCGCGGCTCGGCGCCGATTGAGGTCGGCAGCACACACGCCGGCGTCGGGTCGGCGTTCTGCACAAGCGGCGCGTTAGCGGCAACACCCTCTGTATCAATCTCAGCGATGATCTCATCGGCAGCAACCGTTGCGCCGTCGGGCGAACGGATGCTCGTGAGTACGCCCGCACAGGGTGCAGGGACCTCGAGCACGACTTTGTCGGTTTCAATTTCAACGAGAATTTCGTCCTGCGCCACGGCGCTGCCCTGAGGCTTTTTCCACTCAAGAAGGGTGGCCTGCGACACAGACTCGGAGAGTTGGGGAACTTTGACGGTAACGATGGACATAACAGAATCGATACGAAAATTTTGTGGTCTGACCGATTAGGCGGGCATGTCGGCAAACGCTTCTTCAAGAAGAGCCCTGAGCTGCGCCTGATGTTTGGCGGGGTATCCGCACGCCGGAGAACTGCTCGCCTCGCGTCCGGCATAGGCAAGCGTTACGCCTGCGGGCAGACGCCGGTAGAGCTCGGCGGCCATGTACCACCAAGGGCCCTGGTTCTGCGGCTCGTCCTGACACCACACCCAGCTGCGGGCGGCGGTAAAGGACGAGAGCACAGCCTCAAGCCTGTCGGCGGGCAGCGGATAAAGTTCTTCGACACGCACGAGCGCCACACGCTCCCCGAGACCGAGTTCTCGACGTTTGTTCACAAGGTCGTAATAAACCTTGCCTGAACAAAGGATCACGCGATCGACGTGTTCAGGAGCAACCGAGGTGTCGGTGATGACGGGTTCGAATGCACCGGCTTCGAGTTCACTGAGGCTCGAGACGGCCGCCTTGTTTCTCAGAAGACTCTTGGGCGTAAAGATAATGAGGGGCTTACGCAGATCGCGATGCAGCTGCCGACGCAACAGGTGGAAAATCTGTTTGGCGTTGGTGGGCTGCACGATCTGCATGTTGTCGTCGGCCGCAAGCTGCAGGTAGCGTTCAATGCGAGCCGAAGAGTGTTCGGGCCCCTGCCCCTCATAGCCGTGCGGCAGCATGAGTGTGAGTCCCGACAGACGCCCCCATTTGGCTTCACCCGAGCTGATGAACTGATCGATGACAACCTGTGCACCGTTGGCGAAGTCCCCAAATTGCGCTTCCCAGATCACGAGGGCATCAGGAGCCGACGATGCGTAGCCGTACTCAAACCCGAGCACGGCGTTTTCCGACAACACCGAATCAATCACCGTAAAGTGGCCCTGACCGTCTCGCAAATGGTTAAGCGGCACGTAGTCACCCTCGTCCCAGCGTTCACGCTTCTGATCGTGCCAGACGGCATGACGGTGCGAGAACGTGCCTCGTCCCGAGTCCTCACCCGTGATGCGCACATCGAACCCTTCATCCAAAAGAGTGGCAAAGGCCAGATGCTCGGCCATTCCCCAGTCAACATGCTCGCCCGTTTCGGCCATGGCACGACGATCGGCGATCACCTTGGCTAAAAGCGGGTGCGGCGTAAATCCGTCGGGCACTTCGGTGATGCGTTCACCGAGCGTGCGAAGCGTGCGCTCGGAAACGCCCGTCGCCGCCTGATCGGTCCAAATCTGATCCT
The DNA here is from genome assembly GCA_945834535.1 of uncultured Sutterella sp. GTDB lineage: Bacteria > Pseudomonadota > Gammaproteobacteria > Burkholderiales > Burkholderiaceae_F > Duodenibacillus. The sequence goes on from CAMAHM010000092.1 coordinate 3,905, forward strand.
TGAAGCGTACCCATTGAACGGTGGATTTGGCGGGCATGGCCGAAAGGGTCATATCCAAAGGAAGCTTGCCGTCGCGCAGACGCGTCTTGATGCGCTCGACCATGTTCTGCGGTTCGTCAAACGGCAGAACCTGCGCACGCACAAGCGTGTCGGCATAGACCGCACGAGTGCCGCGATGCGCGTTGATCTTTTTGTACATCAAAGGCTGCGTAAGAGCGGGCGTATCCTGCTCGTTGTGACCGAGTCGGCGGAAGCAGACAATATCGACGACAACGTCCTGCTTGAAGGTGCGCTGGTAGTCGAGCGCGAGTTCCGTCGCAAATACGACGGCTTCGGGATCGTCGCCGTTGACGTGCAAAACGGGCGCTTCAATGAGTTTGGCCGGATCGGTGCAGTAGGTCATGGAGCCCTTGTCGCGCGGGTCTGAAGTGGTAAAACCGATCTGATTGTTGACGACGATGTGCACCGTGCCGCCCGTGCCGTAGCCGCGGGTGTCGGCAAGGTTGAGCGTTTCCATGACGATGCCCTGACCGGCAAAAGCCGCGTCGCCGTGCACCATGACGCCGAGAACCCTGTCGCGCGGATTGGGACATCCCTCGGCTGCGAGTCGATCCTGACGGGCTCGGACCGAGCCGACGACAACGGGATCGACGATTTCTAGATGCGAGGGGTTGAATTCAAGACACAGGTGCACGGGACGTCCGTCGATGATGGGGTCCGAAGAGAACCCATTGTGGTATTTGACGTCCCCGGCCGGAAGATCGGCAGATTTGGCGGTGCCTTCGAATTCGGCAAACAGCTCCTTGGGACTTTTGCCCATCGTATTGACAAGCACGTTGAGGCGCCCGCGGTGCGCCATGCCGATCACGATCTGTTCGACACCCATGGCGCTTGCCTTATGCACAAGCGCGTCCATCGCAGTAATAAAGGATTCACCCCCTTCAAGCGAAAAGCGCTTTTGGCCGACATAGCGGGTGTGCAAAAACCGTTCAAGCCCTTCGGCTGCCGAAAGTGTTTCAAGAAAGCGTACGCGCCGCGCCGCCTCGAACTGCGGCTTGGAACGGCAGCTCTCAAGCCTTTCCTGCCACCAGCGTTTTTGTTCGGGGGCGCTGATATACATGAATTCGGCACCGATCGAACCGCAATAGGTCTGCCGCAACGCTCCCAAAAGAGTGTTGAGCGGCATGCTCGAGCGCCCGAAATAAGTATTGGTCGTATGAAAGACGCGTGAAAGATCCTCACTCGTGAGACCGTAAAACTGCGGGTCAAGCTCGGGGATATAGGGAGCCTCACGACGTTTTAAGGGGTCCAAAAGGGCTCGGCGGGCACCGAGGAAACGGTAGGCTGCTACAAGCTGCTGCACCATGACCTGTTGCCGTGATGCCTCGGAGCGCTCGACAGGAGTATCACTCGAAGGCTCTGACGTTGACGGGAGGCGTTCCAAACGCGCGAACTTCTCCTGCCAGACGGGATCCACATCGTCCGGATGGTCGCGCCATCGTGTGTAGAGTTCTTCGAGATAGGCGGAATTGTCCCCGCTCAGCCAATTAAGGTCGTTAAGCTGCGTGCTGGCCATAACTTGAACCGAATCGTACGAAAACAGTGCCATTCCCGTGCAAAGAAAATGGTCGGGAAGTGGCACAGACTATACGCGCTTTGTCGGCGGGAAAACAAAGAGAAGCAGACGCACGAAACAGATAGACAAAACCCCCGCCTCGGTGAGGAGACGGGGGTTCTGAATGGATTAGCCTGGCAGTGACCTACTTTCACTGGAAATACAACCAACTATCA
>CAMAHM010000093.1 GCA_945834535.1 uncultured Sutterella sp.
CGCACTTGCATGGGGTGCAAGGGGTCGCGAGTTCGAATCCCGCCGCCCCGACCAACAAATTCCAGGAAAAGAGGTACCGCTGAGGTGCCTCTTTTTTTGTCTGCGTGGGGTGAAATCCATGAAAAATCAGACGCATGGAAGAATTTCCGAGATTCTTTGGGAGACATTTGAGCGGCGGGCCTGACTGCCCTCAACCCATGCGCCGACTCTAGAAGTTGCTCCACCAAGGATCGGCCCCTGCACGCCGGCCTCAAGTGATGTTCCTTAAGAAGAGGAAGTTTCCGGCACACTTCAAAACGCTCGCCCGCAAGAGTGAGCAATAAGCTTTATTTATTGCGAAGGTAGTCCTGTCCTTGAGTTCTTGGCGCTAGAATCAAGCAAAGAATGGATCACGCCGACGGGCCCGGTGTTGCGGGTCGGGTGCTGATCGACAGGAGATATCCCCATGAAGTTCCGTTGCAAGGTTTGTGGCTACATCTACGAAGGCGATGAACTGCCCGCCGATTTTGTCTGCCCGCTCTGCCACAAGGGTCGCGAATTTTTCGAAGCTGTGGAAGAAAAGCCCGCCTGCAGCACTGCCTGCAAGCTTGAAGGCACCAAGACCGCCAAGAATCTGGCCGACGCGTTTGCCGGCGAATCCCAGGCTCGCAACAAGTACACCTACTTTGCTGAAGTGGCTCGCCGTGAAGGGTACGAACAGCTTGCGGAAATCTTCCTTTCCACCGCACGCAACGAACAGGAACATGCCCGTTTGTGGTTTGACCTCTTGGGCGGCATCGGCGACACCGCTGCAAACCTTGAAGCCGCCGCTGCAGGTGAAAATTACGAATGGACCGACATGTACGACCGTTTCGCCAAGGATGCCGACGAGGAAGGCTTCCCCGAAATCGCCGCTAAGTTCCGCATGGTCGGTGCCATCGAAAAGACGCACGAAGAACGCTACCGCAAGCTGCTCAACAACGTTCAGACCAAGCAGGTCTTCGCCAAGGGCGAAATGACGATGTGGGAATGCCGCATCTGCGGTCATATTGTGGTCGGCACCAGCGCTCCCGACGTCTGCCCGGTCTGCCACTACGCTCAGAGCTTCTTTGAAGTCCGCAAGACCAATTATTAATCCGTCAACCTGATCGGAGAGGCTCGCGCCCGACCGATCGGTTTGGCACAAGAAAAAACCCGCAGTGAGCTTCGCCGCGGGTTTTTTCTTGGCTTAATTCCAGCGCTCAGGCTCCAGAGCTGGTGTGATCAGTTGCCTTCCCCACTGACGGGGGACGGTTTCAGCAGGTTGGGCAGCGCCGGAGGGACGGATCGGTCGGAGCGTGACGTCGGGTTCGTCGATGGGAATCACGACGGCGCTGCCCTGAGATGCATCGGGCAGCACCGAGGCATTCGGGGCGCCCGGTTCGGGAAGGGGCGCCGTGCGAGGAGCGCGGTTTTCAATGATGACCGACTCTCGGATGCCCGTGCGCGGAGGCGTGTTGGTGTCGGCGTGAACACGGCTCCGAGGTGTGTCACCGGAGCTGCTCTTTTTGGGACTTTGCACAGGGCGTTGCTGCGCGTCGGAAGCCTGCTCAGACTCCTTCAAGCCGAGGCGCACTGCCAGCACGCGGACGGATTCGGCGTAAAAGTAGGATCGGTTGTAGCGCAATATGGCGGCATAGTTGGCTGTTGCAAGGCGCCATTCGTCGCCAGCGGGGGATTTCAGCCGCACCAAAAAGACAGGCGTGCTGCCCGCTAAATTCGTCGGCACCAACGGACGAACACCTGCCGCAAGTGCTTTTTTGAATGTGGTGTTGGGGCTCATGGCGCCCAATACGAGTTTTTCGCCGATGTTCTCGGGAACGCGGCATGCCACGGCAACGGGCAGCCCTTTGACCCATCCCGATTTGGCAAGGTAATTGGCCACGGAGGCCAAGGCATCCGGGACCGAACGGTTTAAATCCACCCGACCGTCGCGGTTGTAGTCCACCCCGTAGGCAAGAATGCTGCTCGGCATGAACTGACACAGACCGACGGCGCCTGCAAAACTGGCTCTTACTGCAGTCGGATCTGTTTTGGTGCGTGCACCGATCACAAGCAGCGAGGCCAGTTCCTGACGAAAGAAAGCAGCGCGCCTTGTGTAGTCAAAGGACAGAGTGGCCAAAACGTCAATCGCCCGAAAGGTTCCCTGATGCTCGCCAAAAGATGTTTCTATGCCGATGACGGAAGCGATGACGGGGGCGGGAACGCCCCAGCGACGTTCCACGGATAGAAGAAGCCGGCGGTGTTTGCGGAAAAATTCGCGACCTTGAGCGATACGTTTTTCGGTCACAAAGGAGCGCTCGTGTGCCAGCCAATCGTCGGGATGGCGTCCGGCAGTGAGCCGCGGACGGCTCATAATGGACGCACTTTCGGGACTGTGACGGGCTTTGGCAAGCTGTGCGAGGACCCACTTGCGGCTGAGCTTGTTTTTGGCAGCACATTCGGCGGCCCAACGCTGAACTTCGGGTCGGCCAGAGTAGGGGGGCGGTGTTTTAACGGCTCCGCGGGCAGGGGCACCGTGAGAGGCGGGAGCCAGCGCAAGTCCGCTCAAAAGCAGGGCGCCGGCTCCGAGCAGCGATCGGCGTTGGGCGCTGACGGCGCTACTGTTGCAAATATGCGGGTTAAACAAGGGAAACCGAGGATTTGTGGCCATAACGTTCGGCGAAGGGGGCGAGTTTTGTTAGACTTGAATTTGTATCTTAATGTTTAAGACCGCCTTGTGTGCGGTTGCGTTTCGAGTGCCCACAGGTTTTTTCACCCACGACTTGTGCCAGAGCTACGATCAGGGCAAAGGCAATCCGGAGTCTGCGGCCCGTGTCGAGGCTATCGAGGATCAGATGATCGCTTCGGGGCTGACGCGCTGCGTGGTACCGCTTCCGAGCAGTGAGGCGAGCTACGCAGATGTGTTGCGTGCCCACGATGCGGACTATCTTGAGCGGTTGCGCGGTTGGAGTCGTGCCGCCAAAGCGAGCATGCAGACAGTGAGCGAAGACACTGTCGTCAATGCGCTGAGCTTTTCTGCGGCCATGAAAAGTGCGGGCGCCGCCATCGAGGCAGTTCGTCAGGTCTGTTCGGGATCGCTGCGTAATGCCTTTGCCTGCATTCGCCCTCCGGGACACCACGCAGGTCGCAATTTCGCGCACGGTTTCTGTCTCATCAATTCGGTGGCCTGCGCGGCGCTCCATGCGCTCGACGAGATCGGTCTCAAACGTGTGGCCATCATCGATATTGATGTGCACCGTGCAGACGGCACCGAGGATATTGTGCGCACAGACCCGCGCATTCAGCTCTTCAGTCTTTACCAGGACACGGCGTTTCCGTACGGACTGCCCAAGGCAACAGCTCCCAATATCGTCAATACGCCGATGCCCGAAGGAACGGAAGGAGCCGACGTGTTGCGCATCGTGCACGAAGAGTGGATTCCCAAACTGCTTGCCTTTAAGCCCGAACTGATTCTTCTGTCCGCGGGCTTTGACGCGCATCGCGATGAAAAGCAGGCGCTTTTTAAGCTCACGGAGTTTGATTATTCCTATCTCACTTACGAGATCATGCGCGTGGCCAAATGCGTCTGCTCCGAGCGCCTTGTGAGCATTCTTGAAGGCGGTTACAACATCCGTTCTCTGGCTCGCTCGGCCGTGGCCCATATGACGACGCTCACGAAGCCGATTTAGTCGTTCGGTTTTGCTCGCCCTAAAATGCTAGTATCTCGGCAGATGTGCCTGAGTCAACACCTTTTTTGGTATGCGTCAACGCTTTTTATTTAGTGCCTGTGTTCTGGCTGCCGCTCTGTTGTCGGGGTGTCAATCTGCGCCCGAACGAAGCCCCTATGCCTATCGCTTTGCCGACAGTGCCCAGCGTGACATCTGCCTTGTTCAGGCCGATTCGGCCCAAGAGCAGGGGCTCAGCCTGCAGATGCGCACCGAGCTTGAGTCTCGGGGCTTTATCGTTCGTGAAGTCACCGAAGGCAATACGGAAGGCTGTTCGGCCTGCCTGCGTCTGAATGCCCGACTCGGCAATTGGAGCGGACAGCGTCTTCATCAGGCGCGTCTTGATCTGACGAGGACGGTGAACGGCATTCGCAAAACCGTTTCCGTCGAAAGCGTGGCTCCGACCGGGCTCAATTTTGGAGCTCCTATTGACGACGGCACGCAGACCATTCGCACGCTGCTTGACCGTGTCTTTCCCACGCCCATGCCCTGGCAGAACGATTAGTGTGTTGTCCGGTCGGCGCTTTCCAGCATTTCCCGCCAGCACTCAACGGCCTGCTGCAGGTAGATCGTGAGGTTGCGTGCGCCGATTGCGGGAAGTCCCAGATGTCGTCCGACGGTTTCGAGAATGGTAAGAGGTCGGTCGACGGGCACGGCCGCCGCTCGGGTTTGCTTGGACAGTTTTTGCCCGGCTTCGTCAGTGACGAGCGCAATGTGCAGGTAGTGCGGTGTCGGCAGATTGAGCGCTTCCTGCAGCAGCATCTGCCGGGGCGTGTTGTCAATCAGATCGCTTCCGCGCACAACGTGCGTGACCCCCTCAAATGCATCGTCCACCACAACGGCGAGCTGATAGGCCCACAGACCGTCGGCGCGGCGGATCACAAAGTCTCCCACCTCTTTTTCCACGTTCTGCCGATAGAGCCCCAGGCGACGGTCGGTGAAGGCGACCGTGCGGCTTTGGGTGCGAAAACGCCAGGCGCGAATCGGACGACCGCCGGTGCCCGATCGACAAGTGCCGGGATAGACGCCGGGCGCAAGCTGCAGGCGGGCTGCTTCGCGTAAGACTTCGGCGCGCGTGCAGGCGCAGCCGTAGGCGAGGTTGCGGCGCCTGAGTTCGTTGAGCGCTGCTTGGTAGGCGTCACCGCGGTCGTGCTGCCACAGGACGGGACGGTCGCTCACAAGGCCAAAGGCGGCCAGCGTTTCCAAAATGCTTCGATCGGCACCCGGGACGTCGCGCGGCGGGTCGATGTCTTCGATGCGCACGAGCCATGTGCCGTCGTGCGCGCGTGCATCGAGCCAACTCGCAAGGGCGCAGGCCATGCTGCCCAGGTGAAGGGGTCCGGTCGGGGAGGGCGCAAAGCGTCCGATGTAGCAAGACTGCGGCATGGGGGTGTGCAAAAGGAAAAATCCTGCAAAGTGTACCGCTTTGCATTGCAGCTCTTGCAACCCGACGCAGAATGATTACAATACCGAGCTTCGTGAATGAAGATTGTGCGTCGTATAACGTTGGGGTCGAAAAAAGATCTTGACAGATGCTCAAAAGCGTGTAAAATACGCATTCTTCGTGACGCGGGAGTAGCTCAGTTGGTAGAGCGCAACCTTGCCAAGGTTGAGGTCGCGAGTTCGAGACTCGTCTCCCGCTCCACAAACGCTTCAGTGAGGCGTACGGATGGCGCGATAGCAAAGTGGTTATGCACCGGATTGCAAATCCGTAGACAGCGGTTCGATTCCGCTTCGCGCCTCCATAAAAATTCGCATGCGGGAGTAGCTCAGTTGGTAGAGCGCAACCTTGCCAAGGTTGAGGTCGC
>CAMAHM010000094.1 GCA_945834535.1 uncultured Sutterella sp.
CGCTCGCCCGTGTCGGGCAGAAGCACGACGATGGTCTTGCCCTGCAGTTCGGGGCGTTCGGCCAACGCCACGGCCGCAGCAAGAGCGGCACCCGAGCTGATGCCCACAAGAACTCCGTCGGTTTTGCTCACAAGACGTGCCGCGGCAAAGGCGTCCTCGTTGGCGACGGGGAGAACTTCATCGACAACGGAAGCGTCGTACAGCTCGGGCACAAAGCCCGCCCCGATGCCCTGAATCTTGTGCGGACCGGCAGCGCCGCCCGACAAAACGGGAGATGTTGTCGGTTCGACTGCGACGATACGCACGGCGCCGTTGCGCTCCTTGAGGTAGCGGCCGGTGCCCGAAACCGTGCCGCCCGTGCCGACGCCGGCCACAAAGACATCCACTCCGCCTTCGGTGTCCTGCCAGATTTCCGGCCCCGTGCTCTCGTAGTGAGCCTGCGCGTTGGCGGGGTTCTTGAACTGCATCGGCATGTAGGCGCCCGGAATTTCACGGACCAGTTCTTCGGCCTTGGCGATGGCGCCCTTCATGCCCTGAGCCCCGGGCGTCAGAACAAGTTCGGCACCAAAAGCCTTGAGCGTCTGACGACGTTCGACGCTCATCGAATCGGGCATGGTGAGGACGGCCTTGTAGCCCAGGCGGCGCGCCACGAGTGCCAGCCCGATGCCGGTGTTGCCGCTCGTCGGTTCGACGATGGTACCGCCCGCCTTGAGCAGACCGTCGCGTTCGGCCGCCCGGATCATTCCGAGGGCGGCACGGTCCTTGACGCTGTGACCGGGATTGAAGGATTCCAACTTGCCCAGAATACGGGCATTGAGATTTTTGCTGCGTACCAGACCGGAAAGATCAAGCAGCGGGGTGCGACCGACAAGGTCGAGAATGTTTGCATAGATGGGCATGACGCTTCCCTTTCAAATTTATGATTTGTGCGCACCCGCTCAAAGCGGCGGGGCGGTCAGGGCAGAGGTTCATCCAAAATTTTTTCCGGCGCGAGAGTACCGAGTAAATCTGTCAGACGAACGGACTGTCGGGCCAACCGAAAGTATTGCACAATATTGGTAGAGACGCGTTTGACGTATTCACGTGTTTCTCCGTAAGGAATGGTCTCTACGAACACGGCCCCTTCGACCGAACCGGGCAGCTCGGAGCGCCAGAGCTGCGCTTTGGCGGGGCCGGCGTTGTAACTTGCGGCCGTCATGATGATCGAACCTTGGACTGAATCGGCCACCATTTTGAGGTAGCTGCTGCCGATGCGAAGATTGAATTCAACCTCGCGAAGACGTTCGGGGGAAAAGTCGCCGACGCCAATTTTGTCGGCCACCCATCGACCGGTTTTGGGCATGACCTGCATGAGCCCCAGAGCGCCTGCGGAGCTTGCGACGGCGTGCATGAAGCGCGACTCCTGGTGGATGACGCCGTAAATCCAGGCTTCGGGCAGGCCCGACGACTTGGCGGCTGCGGCCACTTCGGCGGCAAAGGGGCGGGGAAAGATTTCGTCAAGCGAGGCGTCCCGACGCTGCAGCGCCATGGCGATCTGACGGTGGGCGTTGCCCGTGCTGCCCGCAAGCTGCATGAGTTTGACGCGATCCTCGGCGCTCAGTCGGCGTTGGGCCCATGCCCACTCCCGGTGCCCCTGAAGATACAGGTTGGCCGCGTACAGCTCGAACGCCCGTCGGACGGCGGGTAGCGCCGAAAGCCGTGCGGCGTCCGCGTCCGAGAGCGGAGTTCTTTGCACTGCCGCCGGCGTGAAGTAGGCCCGACCGAGCGCATCGCAGGCAAGAAGTCCGTAAAAGTCCTGTCGTCGAGCGATGGAGGCGTAGAGTGCACGCGCTTCATCACGGCGCTCAAGGGAGCGCAGCGCCCGAGCCTTCCAGTAGATCCACTCGGGCTTGGCAGAAAGAGAAGCGGGAAGCCGCGAGAGGGCAAGAAGCTGCTCCTCGGCTGAGCCGCTTCGCAGTGCGGCGCGCACATGCCACACAAGACGCTGCTCGGCGTCTACGATGGGGTGCAAAGTGTCGGCCCCCGACGGGGGCGTTCCCGCCGCGCGATAGTAATCAAGCGCTCGGGGTTTTAAGTCGACCGAGGCGCGGTACCCGAGGCGCGACAGCACCAGGTAGCGCAAAGAGTCGGACCAGCGGCCGCGGGCAGCCTGCACAGCTTCGTCGGCGAGGGCGGCATCCACCGCGGCCAAACGAAGGGCTGCGGCGGCCAAGAGCTCGGGATTGAGAGTTCCGAGAGTGCTGCGGTTTTTCTCCAGCCATTGTCGGGGGGCCGTCAGAAGATCGATGAGATCGTTGCGGAGCACGGGCAGTTTGGCTGAGGCCGAAAGGTTGTCCCGCGCCAGAGCAAAGTGGTTTTTCTGCAGCAAAACGAGCGTGTACGGCCACTGCCAGTCGGGATCGGCCTGCAAAACGGCTTTTGTCAGACGCTTGTAGACGTCGCCCTGCGGTGTTTTGGTCTCGATGAGAAGGCGTTTGGCCTGCTCCAACCCCTGTTTGTCAACGGATGAGTCCGACAGATCGAGCGTCAACTTGCGCGAAAGCATGTCGGGGGCGCGTTGTCCGACCGGACTCAGAAAGCCGTAGAGCATACGAAAAAGAGGCGCATTGCGGGAGTTTGAGGCCGAACGGGCCCAGTCGGCAAGCGCCAGCTCTCCGAGACAGTCCTCGCGGTGTGCCATCACAAAGCGCGCCATGCGGCCCGTCAGAGCGGCAGGCAGATCGTCGGGGGCATCCTTGTCGGGGGAGTTTGCCAAAGACGCCTTGTTGAAGGCTCGCACTTGTAAAAGCAGATCCCAGTATTCGGCGTAGGCCGCTACCGAAGTGTTGCGAAGATCGCCAAGGCTTTTTTGCAGTGCCTCAGGGTTGTTTTTGCTAAAGGCGCCGTACGCTTCGCGCAGCCGCTGTTTGAGGCCGGCTTCTTCCCGCGGACTGTCGGCGGAACCGCCCCAGGCACACGCTGTCATCAGGCCGATTGAGGCAACGGCGAGCAGTCGGACAGCGGAAAAAGGCGTTAGCATGGACGCGACTTCAAAAGTGATTCAGTGATGCGAAGGGGCAACGAGCCGATATGCTCGACGCAACCGAAAAAATAACGAATTTTCGACTCGTCGTGGCGTGGGTCGGAGATGAATTGGAGGGGACAGTGACGCAGTCGACGGATAAGGAAGTGTTACGAAAGGAGCTCTATGACAGACGCAAGCGTGCGGCCCGAGAGACGCCGCACAAGGCGGAGACAATGGCCGAGTGTCTCGGCAAGTGGCTCGAAGCTCTCGGGGCGCTGCGCGTGGGAAGTTACATGCCGTTTCGCAGCGAACCCGATATCAACGGCATGCTGCAGGGCTGGAAGAGCAAAGAAGAGGGGCGTTGTCTGGCGCTTCCCGTTGTTGATGATGCGCGCCTTGGAATGATGCACTATGCCCTTTGGGAGGAGAGTACGGTTCTTTGCAAAGGAGCCTTCGGCATTGTCGAGCCCGTGCATAGTCCGACTGTTGTTCCCGATATTGTGCTTTCTCCCTGTGTGGGGGTGAGCCCAAACGGGTGGCGTCTTGGCAACGGCGGGGGATTCTTTGATCGGTATCTTGCGCAGTGCAGGGCGAGCGGCGCGCATCCCGTGACGGTGGCCGTGGCGCTTGACTGCCTGATCGTCGACGGCCTGCAGCCTGAAGCGCACGATATTGCCTTTGACTGGATCGCGACCGAGTCGGGAGTGCGTCGGGCCTGCTGACGCGCTCTTTATCCTCACTTTTGCGCAGACTTAATCCAGTCGAGAAGCTCTTCCCGAGAGGGAACGCGACCTACGACTTTGACGTCGCCGTCCACCGCAACCGCGGGCAGACTCATGATGCCCTTGCGCAGCATCGAGGGAAAGTCGGACACTTTGCGCACTTCGGCTTGGATGCCTTCTTCGCGACAGAGCGCCTGCACAGTTTCAAAAAGCGCAGAACAGCGGGTGCAGCCCGTGCCGTAGACCTCAATCAGCATGACGAAAATGCCTCCTGTCAGAAAAATGTTTCAAAAAAGTTGAGCGTCCAGCCGATCAGCGTAAAGCACACGACAAGCCAGGCGAAAAAGAGCGCCGTCAGTCGCAGAGTCATGACCTGACGGAGCATGACGAATTCCGGAAAACTCGCGCCCACGGTGCTCATGGCAAATGCGAGCGTCGTTCCGAGGGCCAGTCCTTTGGATAAAAGCCCCTCCATGACGGGCACGATGCCGGTGACGTTGGTGTAAAGCGGCATGCCCGCCACGACAGCGACGGGAACATTCCACCAGGCTCCCGTCATCACGCGCTCGAACCAGTCCTGCGGCACAAAGCCGTGCAGCAGGGCGCCGAGCGCGACGCCCGCAATCACCCACTTCCAGATGCGTCCGACGATGGCGCGAACTTCGCTTTGGGCAAAGAGGTGACGATCGCGGGCGCTCAGACGATGGACGGCCGCAGCCGCAGCCGTTCCTTCGGCGGCGGCAATGGCCTCCAACACTGCCGGCTGCAGCCAGCGCTGCGCGCCGAAGGCGTCGATCACCATACCGCCCGCAATGCCTGCGGTGAGGCCCGCGGCAATGTACACGAGCGTCAGCTTCCAGCCGAGAAGGCTCCAGAGTACTACCACCGCCACTTCGTTGATCAAGGGGCTGGTGATGAGAAAGGCCATCGTGATGCCAAGGGGAATGCCGGCCGACGTAAATCCCAGAAAAAGCGGAATGCTCGAGCAGGAACAAAAAGGCGTCACGGCGCCGAAAACACTGCCCAGAACGTAGCCCGGCAGCCGGCCGAAGCGAAGCAGGATCCCTCGCACGCGCTCAACGGAAAGTCCTGCCCGCAGCCAGGCGAGCACGTAGACCATCAAAAAGAGCAGCAGAAAAATCTTGGCCGTATCGGCGACAAAAAAGTCTGCAGCGCCCGCAAGGCGCGGGTCTTCAAAAAGACCGGCGACGGCGGCGGCGAGTTTTGGTGCGGCAAGCCAGCCGGCAGTCCAGACGACAAGCGCGACAAGGGCACAGACAGGCGTCTTCATCATTCGCTCTCCCGACAGCCGCATCGACAGCTGCATCCCGATTGCGGGGGAGATTCCAGACAGGCAAGCATGGCGGCAATGCACGGCAGGCAGAGCGAACAATAGATGCTCACGCCCTCCTTGCGGCTGGCAATGACGCCGGCCTCGCGGAGCACGGAAAGGTGACGCGAGACGGTCGACAGACTTGAGTCCGTCAGACTCTGCAGTTGGCAGACACACTTTTCTCCCTCAGCGAGGGCACGGACGATTTTGAGGCGCGTCGGGTGACCGAGGGCTTTGAAGATCAGCGCTTCGCGATCCAGAAGTTCGTTTGACATAGGAGTTTTTATATTTCGCAACATTGCGAAATATAGCATCTTTCCTTACACTTAGGAGGTATCGGCATTGTATGGAGGCTCTTGACGTGAGAGCCAACGGTTTGGACGGCAGTCCTCTTGTGTACTCTGGTGTGCGGGGCAG
>CAMAHM010000095.1 GCA_945834535.1 uncultured Sutterella sp.
CCGGCGGCAAAACGCTCGTCTGCAAAGTACTGATTTTGTCGAAACCTTCCCTCTTTAGAGGGGAGTTGTTTAGCGAACGATCTCGTAGGGCCAGTCGAGGATGCCGCCGAAGTTGTAGACCGATTGCCAACCGCGGTTGGCGAGAATGGATGCAGCCGCTTCGCTGCGCCGACCGCTGCGGCAGTAAATAAGATAGGTGGCGCTCTTGTCGGCCATGATGAAGGGAATTTTTCCGGCTTCAATGGCGTCAAGAGGCACATTGACGGCCTGCGGGATGTGTCCCTGGGCAAATTCGGCCGGCGTGCGCACGTCCACGATGCGCAGCGGTGCGCCGGAAAGCATTTTTTCCCGGGCGGCTTGGGCGGTGATGTTCTGGTAGTTCATGGCGTCGGCGGGGCCGGCATTGAGCACAAAAGCGCCCAGTGCGGCGGCACACAAAAGAAAATGTCTCATCGATCAAAAGGCGATTGTTGTTCGGAAGAATTTCCGAAGCACCAAATCATTGTACGCCGCTCTCTCAGGTACTCCCGAACGTAGAATGCGGGAACGGACACAGAAGGCGCGTCTGCGACACCGTGTCGCTGACGCCGTCTGTGATGAAAACAACGTGATGCGGAATCCAACCATGTTCAAACAATGTGTTTTAGCGGCGGCTCTGGCGGCCTGTGCGGGAGCAGTTGCTGCTCAGGGCAATACAACGATTGAAGACTTCAATAAGTCCAAGCGCCTTTTGGAAACCAAGGTCTACTACGACCACCGCGTGACCTTCTATTGCCGCGCGCCCTTTGATGCCAAAAAGCGCATCACGTTGCCCGAAGGCTTTACGACACCCCGGCACGAAAAGCGTGCGGGCCGCGTCGAGTGGGAACACGTGGTGCCCGCAGAAAACTTTGGCCGCAACTTTGTCGAGTGGCGTCTGGGCAACGAGAGCTGCATCAATGAAAAGGGTAAGGCGTACACGGGACGCAAATGCGCCGAAAAGACCAACCAAACATACCGTCTGATGCAGGCCGATCTCTACAACCTGTACCCGGCCATCGGTGCGGTCAACGCCCTGCGCTCAAACTACCGCTTTACGGAGTTGCCGACGAGCGAGGTGACGTTCGGGACCTGTGAAATGAAGATCGACGGTCGCGCGGTTGAGCCGCCTTCCTACACCAAGGGCGTTATTGCCCGCACGACGCTCTACATGGCCGACGCCTACCCGGACTTTCGTCTTGCGCAGGCACAGCGGGATCTGATGCAGGCCTGGAACAGGATGTATCCGGTGGACGCATGGGAGTGCCTGCGTGCCCGCCGCATCGAGGCTATTCAGGGCAACGAAAATACGTTCGTTACCGAAGCCTGCCGTGCAGCGGGACTGATGCGTTGATTCTCCTGAGATGGGCGGCGGTCACTGCCGCTCGATCTGCATCTTGATGTCGGCGGGCCGCCCGAAGTAGGGAGCCGTCGTCACCAAAAAATCGGCGCCGGCGGTCGCATAGTCAGCGGCGTTCGCGGCGTTGACGCCGCCCGCGGCTGAGATAAGAGTGCGGTATTTTTCCTGCAAGAGCGCGGACTTTAAGAGGCGCACCTCTTCGGGCGTGAAGCGCTCACACTGCACGATGTCGGCACCTGAACGGGCAAACGTCAGAGCTTCCTCAAGTGAGCCCGCTTCGACGGCAATTTTGCGTTCAGGATCACGCACACGCAGGGCGGCGATGTCTTTTAAAAGGGCAGGATCTGTAAAGACGCGGTGCTGGTCAAAAACCAGAATCGACTCTGAGAGTCCCGTACGGTGCACCAAGGCTCCGCCCGCCTGCGCGGCGTACAGCGCAAGCGTCTTGGTGCCTGGAAAATGCTTGCGGGTCGTGACGACCTGACAGGCGGGATTGACGGCCTGCGCCGCATCCACCATGGCGCGGGCACGCGTGCTGATGCCCGAGCAGTATTCCATCACGTTCTGTGCGGTTTTGTAGACCGCGTGAATAGCTCCGGCCGGTCCCGTTGCCCGCAGGACAGGCGTGCGGCCCGCAAGACGGGCGCCGTCCTCGGCAAGGCGCTCGACCTCCAGCCCCGTCATCCGAAAAAGACGTTCGGCCAAAGTGATGCCGCTCACGACGCAGTCCTCTTTGGGAAAACAGGTGATTTTGCCGGGAACGCTTTCGATGCCAAGCAGTCGGACGGTCGCGTCGCCGTAGGGCACGTCTTCTTCAATGAGATGGGCCAAAAATTCGTCGGACACGTAATACACAGGCTTTCTCCGAAGCGTCAAACCGCCAGTTCCCAGAACTGGACGTCGAGGAATCGATCAAATTTGCGGCCCGCTTCGCTGAGCGTGCCGACATGGCGAAAACCGAGCTTGGCGTGCATGGCGATGCTCGCTGCATTTTCTGCCGTAATGAGCGACACCAGTCGATGCGTGAGGGCGTCTGACCGAGCCCAGTCGATCATGGCGCACATGAGCTTGCGGCCGATGCCCTGTCCGCGATGGCTGCGTGCTACGTACACCGACAGCTCCACCGTGCCGTCATAGGCTTTTTTAGGATTGAAGGTTGAGAGACTGACGTAGCCGGCGACGATTCCGTCAGCCACGGCCACCCACAGAGGGTGATTGTCTCGGTTGTGTGCTTCGAGCCACGGCCGACGCTCTTCAAGCGTGAGCGGCACAGTGTCGAACGTTGCGGTTCCCGTGAGAACTTCGTCGTTGTAGATCGCCAATAGCTCGGGAAGATCTTCGGCAATAGCAGGGCGGATCAGCAGCTCGGTCATGGCGTTGGGTCTGCATAAAGAAAACGATCCCGACATGATACGACCGATGGGGCCGTTGTCGGGATCCTGAGCAGGGCGTCGACTGCGGACGGCTCTCCGCAGCGAAAAAATGACGGCGTGCGGTTATTTGTTGGCGGCGTTGGTCTTGAGAAGATCGCGGATTTCGCGCAGCAGCGCAATGTCTTCAGGCGTGGGTGCCGGAGCGGGGGCAGGAGCCGGGGCAGCGGCTTTCTTTTCTTCTTCGAGCTTGAGAAGACGGGCGGCTTCCGCTTCAAGGCGCTTACGGATGGTGGTGACCACCTTGATGAGCCAGAAGATCACAAACGCGAGCAGAAGGAACTGGACAACGGCCGTGAGGAAGGCACCGTAGCCGAACACCGTGGCACCGGCTTTGACGAGTGCTTCGTAGGTCTGCGGGCCGGTGTAGCCCTCAACGGGCTTGAGAACCACAAAGAGGTTCGTAAAGTCAGGGCGGCCGACCACCACGCCGAGGATGGGATTGACCACGTCCTTGACGAGCGAGGTGACGATGTTGGAAAAAGCAGCACCGATGATGACGGCCACGGCCAGATCCATCACGTTGCCTTTGGAGATGAAGGCCTGAAATTCTTTAATGAATTGACGCATGGGAATTGTTGTGAATATTGAAAATCGAGGGGACGCGGTGCGGCAAAGATGCTGCGCGCCGTGCTTCTTGGCGCTGAGCATAACCGAAAACGCGGGCGTGAGCGGGCATTTTAGGGTTTGAGCCGAGGCAGTTGCGCGTCATGATGCCGGAGCCGACATTCAAGAATGCAGCGCCAGGCTGATGAATTTGGGTAGCCAGTCAACAAGGCACAGCGGGACATTGAGCAGATGGCCGTCTTTTTTGAGGTTCACCCCCGAAAGTCGGATGGCGAGCTGCGGGGCGAACTTGCCCGCAAACACCGAAAGACTTTTTTCGGCGACGCTTTTACCTGCTTTGACTTCCAGCCTAAAAGTTGCAAAACGAGCACCCAATTGGCCTGACTGAGCCTATACCTCCACCTAAGCCCCGAAAAAATCGGGGCAAAATTTTATCCCAAATATGGGTGTATATATGTTATAATATACACCCATTGCAGAGGGATGAAATTATGACGTCGGACAACCACTATCCCATCAAAACCCGCCGTGTGACGGTCACTGACAAGAAAACCGGTACCAAGTACATTGAAGAGCGGCAATACCAATATGACCCGATCAAAAAGTACAACCGGGTCATTTCGAGCCGTCGTGTGGGGGAGAAAATCTTGAAAGATGCTTCCGAGCCGGTTCGTTGCCGTCCCAAAAAGAAAGCAACATCCGATGCGACTGTCCTCGAGGCCAAGAGAGTTCGATCGGGAGCGACAGATCTTTTGCAGCATGCCGGCCGAATTTCGGGCCTCGACGCCGCAGCGCGCGCCGCCTACCGTAACGGCGGGACAGCCGAGAAACTCCTCTCGGTCGCGCAGTATCTGGTCGCCTCGGGAGACACAGTCCACAACGTTGAAGCCTGGCAGTGCGAACATGACCTGCCCTACGAGGAAGGGTTGTCCGAAGACGTTTGCTACAGGCTGTTTGAGGAACTCGGGATCGACGAGTCCGGTATGCAGTCGCTCTTCAAAGAGCTCGCGGCGATCAACGCTGCCGGCAAGCAGCCGACCATCGCCTTTGACTCCACCTCGCACTCAGTCTATGCCGACGGTTTGAAACCTTTTGCCCGTCAGGGATTTAACAAGGACGGTGATGGGCTCGACACCTACAAAATCATCTCCTTCTTCTCATTGGATTCGGGGCTACCCGTTTCGTTCGAGATTCAGCCCGGCAATATTCCCGATGTCTCCTCGTTGTTCAATGCCCTGACACGAGCAAAGTGCTACGGCCTGCAAAACCCTGAGTTTCTGCTCGACAACGGCTTCTTTTCCAAAGGCAATGTGCTGCGCTTTCTTCGCTCAAACGTCAAGTTCACAATTCTGGCGACCCTCTCTGACTCGTGGATCTATAAGCATCTCGATGCCGAGCAGGAAGACGAAAGCAAGGCCGAAGAGAAGCAGAATGAGGACAAGGAATGCAACAAGCCACTGCGCGACGGCTTCACTCGCTATGCATCGCAGTGTCCCTTCGATCCTCAGACGAGCGCAGTGAGCACTATGAAAATGACACCGTTTCAGTGGACACGTCAGCGCTCACGCAACGGCACCGCCGTCGGCTCAAAGGAGGAGAAGTCGTTTCGCCTCTACTACCACTACTACCTCAACAGTGGGAAGGCAACACTTGAGGCCACGGCGTTCAACGACAAGCTTCGCCGCTACGAGCAAACGATTGAAGCCGGTATCGAGTTGGACGAGAACGAACTCAAGTTTGCTCAGACCTATTTCACCTGGAAAAAAGTTCGCGGCAACAAAATCAAGGTCACGCCCAATGAAGAGGCCATTGCCGAGGCACGGAAGGATTTTGGTGTCTTCGTTTTGGTGAGCAATCTGCACTCCGATCCCTGGGAGGCTCTTCGGCGCTACCGACAGCGCAATGAGATTGAGACCTCGTACCGTACCGTCAAAAGCGAACTTGACGGGCGGCGGATTCGAGTATGGACGATGCGAAACGTCCGTGGAAAGGAATTGTGCC
>CAMAHM010000096.1 GCA_945834535.1 uncultured Sutterella sp.
GGGTCTGTCGGAGAGCAAAAGGGAACCTCCGGGGATTGGTAAGTTTGGTAGGTTTTCCACAACGGCAGCTTCGCTCTCATTAAAGGAAAAACGATGCAACAACAAACCGAACAGCTGCTCGCAAGCGTGCTGCAGCGCCTTGAGTCCATGCTCCCGGTGCCGCCTGAAAAATTTGATTGGACCCCTGCGGCCTACCGTTGGGTGAAAAAGCGTGTGCTCGGCACGGATTTGGGGACACTGCAGCCTGTGCGGGAAGTCGCGCATGTCGATCTGGAGAGCCTGCTGCACATCGACCGGCAGAAGGCGCTTTTGGTGCGCAATACCGAAGCCTTCGTGAAGGGGCTGCCCGCCAACAACGTGCTTCTGACGGGGGCGCGGGGCACGGGCAAGAGTTCGCTCATCCGCGGGTGTCTGGCGCGCTTTTATAACGACGGGCTGCGGCTCATTGAAGTTGACAAGGCCGATCTCAAGGACCTGTCGAGCATCGTTGATGCGATCGCGGGGCGCCCCGAAAAGTTCATTGTCTTTTGCGACGATCTGTCTTTTGAACTCGCCGAAGGCGGCTATAAGGCCCTCAAGGCGGCACTGGACGGATCTGTGGCCGCAGGCGGCGACAATCTGCTTGTCTACGCAACGAGCAACCGTCGCCATCTGATGCCCGAGCCCGCAAGCGACAATCTGTCTTCGACGTTGGACGAAAACGGAGATCTGCACCCCGGGGAAGTGCTCGAAGAAAAGCTTTCTCTGGCTGAGCGTTTCGGGCTGTGGCTGTCCTTTTACCCCTTTACTCAGAACGAGTATCTGGCCGTGGTAAGCGAGGCGCTTCGGGCGCTTTGCTGCGCGCAGGCGTTTTGCGGCGATGCTTTGAGCGAAGACATCCGCCTTGAGGCGTTGCAGTTTGCCATCGAACGGGGCGGGCGCAGCGGCCGCGTGGGCATGCAGTTTGCCAAGCTGATCGCAGCGCGCTTTGCTCTTGAGGCGGGGAAGGCGCAATGACGGCCGCATCGCGTCCCGTCACCGAAGTCGTGGTGGGTGTCGTTATCGATGCGGTCCGCGGGCGCTATCTCATGTCTTCGCGCCCTGCGGGCAAGCCCTACGCGGGCTACTGGGAATTTCCCGGCGGCAAGATTGAAGCCGGAGAGGGCGCACTTGAGGCGCTCACGCGAGAACTCAGCGAAGAACTCTCTGTGACGGTCACCCGAGCCGTGCCGTGGTTTACGCTCGAGCACGACTATCCGCATGCCTACGTGCGGCTGCATTATTGGCGCGTGACGGCTTTTGACGGTGCCTTAAAACCTTTGGAGGGGCAGCAGTATGAGTGGTTTGCACTCGGTCGCTGGGAAGAAGACCGCCCCATGCTGCCTATGAACGCCATGGTCGTGCGTCGACTGGCGTTGCCTGAAGTCGTTGCCTGTGTCACGCGAAGCGTTTCGGAAGAGAACCTTAAAGCGCTTTCCCGCGCAGGAGTCCGAGGGGTCGTTTGGGCCCAAGAGGCGCATCGCGCCGTTGCCGAAACCGTTGCTCAACGCCTCGGGGTGCCGTGTCGGGAGATTGCCTTGGCCCGTTTGTCGGATTTTTGCCGCGACGACGAAGCGGCAGGGGATGCTGCACTCGTGCCGGCGTCTGAGACCGAGCGTTTTCTGCAGGCGGCTACGCACGGCCTGCCCCTCTACGTTTTCGGGCGGCCTGAGGAGCTTGATCGCTTGCAACAACGCGGCGCACACGGTGTGGCGATCGCCGCATGATGAGGAGCAACACTCAACCAATCCCCGATCTCTGACAAGAAGCTTCGGTTGGTTGAGAAGCGTAAGAGCTTTTTAACTGAGTACAGAAAGGAGGAAGCCGCAATAGCTCCCGCGTCTGCAGACGCAGGTTTGCTCGCGGCGAGTCTATGAAGGTAAAGTGCCCGACCTGTCGCAGGGAACACGAATACGACGTCAACAGTCCCTGGCGACCTTTTTGCAGTGAGCGCTGCAAGCTGATCGATCTCGGACAGTGGGCCAGTGAAGCCTATGTCATCAAGGGAGCGCCGGGATCGGCCGATCCGGATGTGCTCGTCGAGCAGTTGGAAAAACTGCAGCGCGAGCAGGAAGAGGCCGACGAAAAGGCGCAGAACGGTCGCAGACACCGTTAGAGCTCGTCTGAATCATTCTTCTCGTCCCAAGAGACGATAGACAAATTTGCGACCGGCGCGTTTCTTAACGAATCAGCACCGTGCCGCCGTCGCTGTTGGCAAAGGCAACGAAGGTTTTCCTGAGCTCACGGATGAACTCGGACTTCCAGTCCATAGTATGGCTTTCGAACATGGGCCTCCCACTTTCGATTCGAGTAATTACTAGTATTGACTCTAGTATGCTCGTATTACCCAAATGCGGCGAAAGCATAGCTCCGCACGATGCCGTGTCGATAGTCGTGCCCAAAAAAAGGAACTTCCGGGGATTGGTAAGTCTGGTAGGTTTCCCACAACGGGGAAAGCCCGTCTGTGTGGCTGACTGCCCGCAGCGAGCGCTCGACTTCGGTTATGTCGACGAGCTCAAGGGCAAGTACGGCGACGGCGAGCATATCCATCCGCTTCCGTCGCCCTCGATCACCAAGCCGAATCTGATCGTCAGGCACGGAGCGGTCGGCAAGCCCGTCCAATAACGGAGGGTCACGCCAATCTTTGCTTTCTGTGAGGATTAGACCGTCATTGCATTGGAGCGCCGGGCGTTGGGTCGCCTGCGCTCCTGCTATGCAGCAAATTGTTGAAAAAAAGCCCCGAACGGCGATGTTCGGGGCTTTTTCCCGGACGAAAGAAAAATGAGCGTTTAGGCTTGGTTTTCCGCCATGCGCATGTAGAACGCATGCAGACCTTTAACCTTTTCTTCGAGTTCTTCGATCGAGCCGGAGTTGTCGATGAGGTCGTCTGCGGAAGCCATGCGCTTGTCGCGCGAAATTTGTGCGGCCATGATGGCGCGGGCCTGCTCTTCACCGAGGTGGCGGTCGTAGACGAGGCGGTTGATCTGTTCGTCTTCGGAGACGTCCACCACAAGCACGCGCTTACAGGCTTCGGCCCAGCGTCCCGTTTCGAGCAGCAGCGGCACGGACAACACTATGTAAGGGGCCTTGATGAGTTTGAGTTCATCAAAAATGCGGCGCTTGATCATGGGATGCAGGATCGATTCAAGCTTTTCGCGGGCGGCCGGATCGGAGAAGATGATCTCGCGCATGAGGTCGCGCTTGAGACCGTTGGCGTCGATCATGTCGCGCCCGAAGGCGACGGCAATATCGGGCAGTGCGGCGCCGCCGGGGGCCGTCAGTTCGCGGGAAATCTCATCGGCATCAATGACCGGCACACCGAGTTTTCGAAAAATGTCGGTAACGGTGGTTTTTCCGCAGGCAATCCCGCCTGTCAGTCCAATGATCATGGTCATGAAGCTTCCCCTTACAGTGGATTTGACGGCTCCCGAATAGGAGGCCCGGGCTTGGGATGCCCTCACGACCTATTGTAGCCGCGAAGAGCGCGAGCGTGTCGGGGAAAAGCACGAAAAAGAAAAAGCGAAGACAGACGCATCTGTCTTCGCTTTGGAATCTGGTCGGGGTGAGAGGATTCGAACCTCCGACTCCTACGTCCCGAACGTAGTACTCTACCAGGCTGAGCTACACCCCGAAATCCGTTCAGTCGCGCCTTTTGGAAGGTTTAGCGATCTCTCTGAACTGATAAGAATATGAATTGTACAAGAGAATCTTTAAATTGTCCAGAGGGGAGTGCATTTAATGCCTGAACACCGCGTTCGGCCTCTTCAAGCGCCCGCTTGCGGCACATTTCGAGGGCGCCGGACTTGACCACGATGGTGCTGATGGCCTCGAAGTCTCCGTCTCCGTTGCGGATGGCCGATTCAATGAGAGCCTTTTCTTCGGGTGCCGCGCAGCGCATGGCGTACAAAAGAGGCAGCGTGACCTTGCCTTCACGCAGGTCGGCGCCGAGGTTTTTGCCGATGGTTGCGGCTTCTCCGCGGTAGTCAAGGATGTCGTCGGTGATCTGGAAAGCGTTCCCGAGGTGCAGCGCGTAGCGTGCGCAGGCGTCCTCCTGCTCGGCGGGTGCTTCGGCGACAGCCGCCGCCATGTGTGCGGCCGCTTCAAAGAGGCACGCCGTCTTGCGTTCGATCACGGCAAAGTAACGCGCCTCGTCCGTGTGCGGATCGTGCGCGTTGTTCATCTGCAGCACTTCGCCTTCCGAGAGTCGGTTGGCCGCGTCCGAGAGGGCCTGCATGACCTTGAGGTTGCCGGCACGCACCATCATCTGAAAGGAGCGCGTGTAAAAGAAGTCGCCCACGAGCACGGCCTTGGCGTTGCCCCACTGGGCGTTGGCCGTGGCGCGGCCGCGTCGCATCATGCCTTCGTCCACGACGTCGTCGTGCATGAGCGTGGCGGTGTGAAGAATTTCAATGACGGCGCCGAGAAAAGCCGCCTTGGCGGGATCGGCTCCCATGGCACGGGCCATCAGAAGGAGCAGTGCGGGGCGCATGCGCTTGCCGCCCGCGCTCGTGATGTAGCGCGCGATTTCTTCGACCTGCCCGACGGAGCTGGCCATTTCTTCGGAAATGATGCGCTCGACCTCTTTGAGATCGTCGGCGATGGGAGCCATGGCGAGCATCACGGCTTGTTTGAGGGCGTTGGGATCGGTCATAAAAACAATCGGAAAACGGCGGAAAAATTAATCGAGCCAACCGTGTTGGCGTGCCGTGCAAACGGCTTCGTCGCGAGAATGTACACCAAGTCGGCGGTAAATGGCTTTGGCGTGCGTCGTAGCCGTGTGCAGACTGATCGACAAAATGGCGCTCATATCGGCAAAGCCGATGCCGCTTGCCATAAGTCGCAGCACGCCCATCTGGCGCACCGACAGCGGGCAGTCGGCCGGAACCTCGCGAGCCAGGTCGATGCGGCAGCGCAGGCTGCGCAACGCGCATCGGGCAACGGCAGGGCTCACGGGCGAGTTGCCTGAGGCAAGCAGTCTGAGGCAGTCGACAAGCGAGGTTTTTCCCTCTTCGAGCAGCACGTACCCGTTGGCTCCGGCCGAGATGGTCTGCATCACGAGCGACTCCTCCTTGGAGTGCGTTAGTACGAGAACAGCCGCCTCGGGGTTGACCGCAAGGATTTCGCGAATCAGCTCGGCCGCGTTGCCGTCGGGCAGCACGGCGTTGACAACGGCGCAGTCGATGCGCGGCGGATGCAGCGCCGTGACAAAGCGCTGCGCCTCGCGTTTGCCGGCAAACGCGCGCGCGAGTGCATACCCCTGCGAGCGCGCAAGCTCGGAGGTGTGGCGCAGGCGCCAATAGGCGTCGGGCTCGACAATCAGAACCTGTTTTGCCTCAGTCGATGCA
>CAMAHM010000097.1 GCA_945834535.1 uncultured Sutterella sp.
AGGCCGACCACGATCACGGCCGCCGTGAGACTGACGGCTCCGCACCCCACGGCAGGCCACACGCCGGACATGCGCAGCACGTGCGCTGCCCCCGCCAAAACGGCCGCCATCACCGCCATGGGAGCAAAGAAGCTGTTGAAGTAAGGAGCCCCTACCGTGAGGCGCCCCAAACCGAGCGAATCGTGCACCAAGGGATAGATCGTGCCGATCAGCACCGCGACGCCCGCAACAACCGTAAGGTAGATGCCCGCCGTCATCACCATGTCTTCGCTGCTTTCAAGGGCTGCGCTCTGCGCGCAGGTCTGCGCCTGCGCACGCAGATAGAGAATGAGCGCAGGCAACAAAAGAATCACGGACACCGCAAAAATCGCCACACCCCGATTGGGGTCCGAAGCAAAAGCGTGCACGCTGGCCATCACGCCCGAGCGCACGATGAAGGTACCGAGCAGGCAGAGGCCAAAGCAGCCGAGCATCAGCGCAAGGCACAGGCGTTGCAGCTGCCCCTTAAAGCGCGCCATCAAAAGCGCGTGCAGCAAGGCCGTCGTTCCCAGCCACGGAATAAAGGACGCGTTTTCCACGGGGTCCCAGAACCACCAGCCGCCCCAACCTAGCTCGGTGTAGGCCCACCAGGAGCCGAGCGCGTTGCCTGCCGTCAGAAACACCCAGGTGACGACCGCGGCCACCGTGGAAAAACTCAGGGCCGCACGCGACCAGCGCCGCGCCCACAGCACGGACACGGCCGCCGCAAAGCACAGGGCCAGCCCCGCGTAGCCCATAAAGAGCACGGGCGGGTGCAGAATCATGCCGATGTCCTGCAGGATGGGATTGAGGTCCCGCCCTTCGGCGGGCACGAGCGGCAGATTGCGCAGGAAGGGATTGGACGTAAAAAGCAGGAAAAGCCCGAAAAGCCCCACGACAAAAAGCATCACGGCCTGCATGCGGTCAAGAAAGTCTTTGTCGTCACACCGCACGCACACAAGAACCGCACTCCAAAGCGCAATCAACAGCGTCCACAGGAGCATGGAGCCTTCATGGCTGCCCCAGAAAGCGGCAAACTTGTAGATGACCGCAAGCGCTCGGTTGGAGTGATTGGCCACGTACGCAACGGAAAAGTCGTCCGTCAGAAAGGCCCAGACGAGGCAAGCCGATGCGACGAGCATCCCCAAAGCCGCCAGAGGCGAGAGGACGCGCCACAGACGCGCAAGCCAATCGGTGCCCGTATGCACCCCCCAGGCCACGCAGGCGGCCCCCATCAGGGCCGCAAACCCTGCCAGCGCCAAACAAAAATGTCCTATTTCGGGAAGCAAAATCCGTTACCTCAATATCCCAGTCCGCCCGTGCGGCGACGCGCCCCCGCCGGAAAGACTCAACGCCTTGAATCCAAAGGCTGTTAATGTACCCGATTCGCCTTTTCTGCGCCTTACAAAAACTCTTAAAGTCGGCGCAAAACGAACACTGTTCGACAAATGCCAAACAGCGCCGCAATCCAAGCAAACATGATGCCGATCATGACGGACACGGCAGGAAGCGCCAGCGGAGCGATGCCGAGCACCGACTGATTGACGAGGCGAAAGACGCTTGCCGGGTTGACGAGCATGAGGCCGACAAGTGTTGTGCGCGAGAGCACGTCCGCTCCCGCGACGCTCACCACCAAAAGTGCCAGATCGTAGAGGAGCACAACGACGAACCACACCACAAGCAAAAGCGCCAAAGCCTGCGCCTTATGGCGCACCGACAGGCTCACCCAATAGGCGGCCAGCATGAAGACGATGCCAAGCAGCCACCCCGTGGCCACAAGCGTCGCCACACTTTGCAAAAGCGCGCCCATGCCGTAGGGCACATCCAAAAAAAGGTGCAGCACCGGCAGCACCGCAAAGCCCGCCGTGAGCACGCACGCCAGCGCCGCCGCCTGCCCGCAGGTCTTGCCGAGCAGCCACTCGGTGCGCGTGATGGGGTAAGTGAGCATCAAAAGAAGCGTTCCCGCCTCTTCTTCCCCGACAAAGGCGTCGTACGAGAGCATGAGCGCCAGAAGCGGCAGCACAAAGACCGTGAGACTCAGCAGGGAACTCATGACGGTGGCCAAAGGCTGATACTGCAGCGTGCCCCCAATCGCGGCGGTACCGAAAAACACCGCCACGGAGAGGACGGCAAACAAAATCGCCCCGAACACCAGCCAGCGGTTCCGGATGCAGTCGGCAAATTCCTTTCGGGCAATCAAGAGGACCGCACGCATCAGTGCTCTCCCTGCGTAGATTCAATGACAAAACGTCGGAAGATGTCGCCAAGCCCCGCCTTGCGCACTTCCATTCCGTAGCAGCCGTGCTGCTGCGTGAGCCGCTGCATCACTGCTTCAAGGCGCGCCGCGGGCACGCGCAGAGCGTCCCCCTCGCGCAGGACAGCAAGTTCGGCGTCGCCCGTCACAACCGCCTCCGGCACACGCAAAATGGTGACGGGAAGCTCGGCCGCAGCACGCAGCTCATCGAGCGTTCCGAACCCGCGCATGCGCGCGCGGCTCATGACGAGTGCGCAGTCGAGGTAGGGCTCGACCAACGCGAGCTCATGCGTGCACACGACAACGCTGCATCCCTGCTGCCGCAGTTTGGACAGTTCACCGTACATGAGAAGCGAAGCCGCGGGATCCAAACCCACGGTCGGCTCGTCGAGAATAAGGAGTCGCGGCTCGGTCAAAAGCGCCTGCGCAAGGCCCAGGCGCTGACGCTCGCCCTTGGAACACTGCCCGAGCTTGGTATTGAGCACCCGCCCGATCCCGAGCTCTTCAACAAGCGCGTCGATCCGGCTGCGGCCCACGCCCTTTAACCCCGCAAAAAACGCGAGGTGCTCGGCCATCGTCATGTGGTTGTAAAAGCTCACGTTCTCAGGGAGGTACCCGACTTCAAGGGGGCGAGTGCCCGGCGTAGCACCCAACACCTGCACCGATCCCGAAAAGGGCTTCAACAGCCCCAGAACGACTTTAAGAAGCGTCGACTTGCCCGCGCCGTTGTGGCCCACGAGTCCCATGAGGCGCCCCTCGGGAAGCGTAAACGTCACGTCCTGCAGATAGGCCCTGTCGCCGCGCTTAAAGACGAGATCGCGGCATTCGATCACATTGCAAACACTTGCCATGTCCTGTCCGTTTCCCCTTGAGTTAATTGCGCACGGCACCGCGCACGACGGGCGGCTGCATCAGCGGATGACTGTCGGTGACGCCCTTGCCGCGGTCGATTTCAAACTGCAGCGCAAGCCACCGCAGAAGTGCCACGACCGGGCTGTCCATCAAAAAGCGTGCCTCGGGGTAGAGCCAAAAGAGGCGATCCAGACTGTCGTTGGGCTGATAGGGCTTTTCGGCCACGCCGTCGTTGTTAAGGTCCCACCCCATGAAGGTGCTCCAGTAGTTGCCCCGCCCGTTAAGGCTCCATTCAAGGGGCCGGCGGCCCACGTAGCGCACCTGAATTGTATTGTCGACAAAGGCGTTTTCGGAAAGCACGTTCCCTTCACCCCCGAGGGCCACACCCACGCCGATGTCAGCGCCCGAAAACCAATTGCCGATCACGGTATTGGCACCCGTGCCGTAGATGAAAAGGCCCTTACCTTCGGTGTCAAGCGCCGCACGCCCCTTGGGGTTGTGCACGCCTTCGACGCGGTTGCCCGTCACCGAACACCCGTCGCAGACATTCAAAAGAATCCCGAATTCCACCGTCTTGCGACTCGTATTGTTTTCAAAGGCGATGCGCTTGCTGCTCATGAGAGCAAAGCCCCCGATGACGCCTGCCGCCACATTGTCCGCGCCGTAGTCGTCGCGTGTGTACATGTAGTGGATGCCGTACTGGGCACCCGTAAAGAAGTTGCCGATCGAGCGACTTTTGTCGACGTTTTCAAAGTAAAAGCCGTCGCGCACGTTGCGCACGATGTTGTTTTTGAGCACAGGCGACTTGACGTAATTGAGAAACACCCCGTCGCCGCGCTCCAATACATGGAGTTTTCTGCGTCCTTCAATGCGGCAGTTTTCCACCGTCAGGCGCTCATTGCGATCGGCACGAATTCCGAAGCCCGGGCCCTCCAACTCCACATTGCGGATCACCACATCGTCAGCCCCGTCGGCAACGCGAATCCCGGCGTCGCGCTGATAAAGGTCGCCCCCGTAATTGATGATCCGGAGGTTTTCAATCACCGCCTTGGGCGAGCGAATCATCACCGCCGTCCCGTGGCCGCCCGCATCGATCACGGCCCCTTTGCGTCCTGTGAGGTGCACCGCTTCGGCAATGAGAAGGTTGACTTCGTAGATGCCGGGCGCCAGTTCAAAGCGATCCCCGTCGACGGCTTCTTCGAGGATTTCCTCAATGTCGTCTTCAGGCGTCAAAACCCGTACGGCCGGTGCTGCCGCCAGTTCCGTTGCCACGAGCGCGCAGGCCGCCGCCGCGGCCAGAAAGCGAAAGAGAGCCCCTGCCATGCCTGTGTTCAACTTATTTGTCGAGCAGATCAAGCGTCACGTCGGTGTAGCCGTAAAGCTTGCCGCCGTGCTTTTGGATAAAGGCCTGTGCCGCGTTCTTGTCGGCAAAACCCGCAGGTTCATTGCCCATGACACCCGCAATATCGTGCCCGTAGACCCAGACCGCCTTGGTGGCGTCCGTGAGCGCTGTGTCCGCAGGATTGGCCCATTCTGTGCGTCCCATGTCGTGCACATAAAAGGCACGCAGACGCCGTGCGTTTTCGGGCTGCAGAGCATAGGTGAAGGCGTCGCGCCCCGAGCAGAACTTGATTGCCTCGGTTTCCCCCTTAATGAAGACTTCGGCCTTGGGACCCTCGTAGTGCGCGATCACCATGCCGCACAGCAGGCATCGGTCGTGCTTATCGAACGGCACGGGGCCGGGAACTTTTTCGCTCTTTTCTTCCGAGCATCCCGTCAAACAAACCGCTGCCGCCAACACAGCCGCCAGAGCCGCCTTCATCGTCTTCACACCTACCCTCTCTTCACCAATTTTCGAAAATCCGAGCCTTACGGCTCCGTGTCCTCATTTTGCTCAATGATTCTTAGCACTCGATGACCAACGTTTTCGGGAGCCAAGAAAAAAGGCTCCAGCCACACATCCGAGACAGTTGTTGCTGTCGAACGTGTGGACTGAAGCCTCGGTTCAACTACAGTCGAATTTCAGTGAAATTACAGACCGTAGAGCTGGCCGGCGTACAGGATAAACAGACGCAGGCACATCATGCCGCAGACGGACGCAAGGCCGGCGAGGTACATCG
>CAMAHM010000098.1 GCA_945834535.1 uncultured Sutterella sp.
GGCACAATTCCTTTCCACGGACGTTTCGCATCGTCCATACTCGAATCCGCCGCCCTTAAAGATTGGAACTGTCGAGCAATTCGTCCATCCCTACCAGATGCAGATAGGGATCTCGCTCTGCGAGCTCCGTGAGAGCATCTTCAAATCCGCTGCGAGAGAACAACCAGTAATGGAAGACGGCGTCGTCGTGCACAGGAAGATGCGCACATTTCGCCTGCAGCGAGCGAAAAACTTTCAGGCCGACTTTTTCGTGACGGTATTTGCATTCGCCTACAAGGCAGTTATGGCGATCATGGTCGGCAGCCACGATGTCAATCTCGTTGCTCTTTTCCCACCAACGCCCCAGTACTGTTGGTCGGAAAGGAAGCTGTCCCTCATACCGCCGGCGCACTAGGTATTGTCGGCAAACTTCCTCAAACGCCGCGGAAGCGAAATCGGAAAAGAACGGTTCGACCGATGAACGCCACTCAGACACAGCTTCGGCTCGAGTCATCACAGGCACAGAATTCTTTGCAAGGAAGCGAAACCAAAACTTCAGATAGTGGTCGGCAATCCGATAAAGCCCTCTTGAGGCATTGCTCAGATCTCCGGTGCCTGCAAAAACTGAAAATTCTCTCTCGATGAATCCCATGTCTTCGAGAACTGTGAGGTACTTTGTCAGATTGCGGGAATCTGCCAGGCTCTTTTGAGAGATTTCGTGTCGGGTCGTTGCACCGAATGCAATGGATTGGAGAATGGCGTTGTATGTCGAAGGATCTCGGAACTCCTGCCTCAGAACCGATTGAGCTTCATCATTGAGAAAACCGCTTTCTCTCAGAAGATTGGAAGCCAGGTTTTCTGTTATGGAACGCTGAGGATTCATCCCTTGCCAAAAATACGGAATACCGCCCAAAACAGCGTAACCGCGAAAGACGTCGTCGGCCGTGCAGTTGGGCACAAATTGAGCCGTCGTTTGGAAAGGCAGAGGGCGAACTTTCATGATGGTTCGGGCCCGCCCGTATAAAGGATTTTTCTCCCCTAAAACTTCCTTGGCAATAAAGGAGACGGCACTGCCGCAAAGGATGAGGAAAATGTTTTTGGCCGAGAGCTCTTCATCCCAAAGGACCTGAAGTTCAGACAGAATGCTCGGGCGCTCTTTGGCAATGTATTGAAACTCGTCAATAACGATGACTTTGCGCGAATCGCAAGGCTGCTCAGTGAGCGCTCGGAAAGCAGCGGGCCAGTCAAGGAACCGTTGCTGGGGATTAGCGTTGAAGGCACCGACAGCCTGAGAAAACTCCTCGAGCTGAAAGTCATCCTTCCAGGCCCTTGCCGTGTAGAAAAACACGGGTTTGCCTTCACAGAATTTTCGCACAAGCGCCGTCTTGCCGATGCGCCGACGCCCGTAAATGATGGCCATTTCAGCCGTCGTACTCTCGTACGCATCCTGAAGAGTTTCGAGTTCACCGATGCGTCCAAAAAAATCAGAGCCTGCCATGGTTGCGTACCATAATATGCCGTCTTTTAATACTCCGTATTATAAACCGCAGGATGACACACCGGGACAATCCGTTCTTAAGCGTTGCTCTCGCCCGCAATCCCACTGAGGACAAAGCTTCTCGCCATTTTGACGCGACGCGTTCATAATGACTTACTGACTGAGAAACCTCAGCCGATCCGCAGGTGCCCGAGACAAAACAACAACATGCGTTCTGCGGACAGCCCTTTTAAGGAGAAAACCTATGAATGCATTTGACAACGCGTTCGAAGTCAAATGGACGGTGATATTCCTTCTCGAATACCTGTTCATCATGCTTCCCTTCCCGTTCTTTTATGACTTGAGCTACACGCCCTGGATATTCGGCGTACCGCGCTTCATCTACTGCTGGCTCGCGTACGGGCTCTTTGTGATCCTCACGATCGTCGCCTGGTGGCGCGCCTGCCTCAAGCGCCCCGAATACCACGAATTCGAGGACAAGGAGTAAGCCATGCCGTATCAAGTTGAAACTGCAACCGTCCCGTTTCTGATCGTCACGATTTCCTACCTCGTTCTGCTCGGCGTTCTGGGCTGGTGGGGTAATCGTCAGAACCGCAATCTGCGTGACTTCTTCACGATGTCCGGTTCGGCGGGCGCCATTTTGGCGGGCCTGGCCTACTTCTCGACTCAGTACTCCATGTCGACCTTCATGGGCGTGCCCGGTTCGATCTACCACGTCGGCTACGCCGGCATGAGCGTCTCGGTGCCCGGCATCGCGTTTTCGATGATCATCCCGGCGCTTCTCGTCGGCCGTCGTCTCATCAAGCTCGGCCACCGCTACAAGATGCTCACCATGGCCGACTACCTCGCCGACCGTTATGAGTCCACGGCCATCCGCGGACTTCTGGCCGTGCTGATGCTCATCTTCCTCGTGCCCATGATGGGTGCGCAGACGATCGGCGCCGGCGTGATCTTTACGACCTACACGGGGGCTCCCCAGTGGGTCGGCATCGTCGTCATGGGCGTGACGGTGATCCTGTACTGCATGGCGGGCGGCATTCGCTCGGTCATGATGACCGACGTGATTCAGGGCGTGCTGATGGTCATCACGGCCGTCACGACGTTCGTGGTCTCCCTCAAGCTCGGCGGCGGTTTGGAAACCATCAACGCCAAGCTCGCTTCCGTTGACCCGAACTACATGCAGTTCCCGGGCCACAACAATTCCTACCCGTGGCAGAACTACGCCTCGATGATCGTCATGTGGAGCTTCTTCTGCATCGGTCAGCCCCACCTCTTTACGAAGTTCTTCACCATGAAGAACTACAGCACGATGTTTAAGGCCGTCATCCTCGGCACGCTCGGCATGTGGTTCTCCGCGAGCTTCATCGAATGGTGCGGCGTCACGGGTGCCGCGAGCTTCCCGGGCATCACGGGCAAGAACTCGGACTTCATCGTGCCGCTCATTCTGCAGGGCGGTCTGCCTCCCGTCGTTTCGGCGCTGATGGTGGCCGGCATCTTCTCTGCGGGCATGTCGACGATCTCGTCGCTTCTTCTGACTTCCACCTCGGCCGTTTCGCGCGACCTTTACCAGCGCATTCTCAAGCGCGACGCCACGGACGAAGACACTCTCAAGCTCTCGCGCCTTGTGACCGTCGTGCTGGGCATCATCGCCATCGGCATCGGCATCCTCAAGCCGGGTTCGATCTTCACGATCATTCTCTTTGCCTTCGGCGGTCTGGGCATCTGGGCCGCGCCCATCATTCTGGGCATGTACTGGAAGCGCACCACCACGACCGCGGTCTTTGTCGCCGTCATCCTGGGCGAAGCCTTCTACTTCCTGCTGCTGACGCAGTGCAAGTGGCTTGCCATGGGCTTTAACCCGCTGATCGTTGCCTGGATGGTGACCATGGTCATCCTCGTCGTGACGAGTCTTGTGACCAAGCCCGTTTCGCAGGCGACCATCCGCCGTCACTTCGACGACCTTGACCGTCCGCAGCAGGCTGTTGAAAAGTAAGGAGAACGAGCATCATGTATCTTGCGGAACTCAACTGGCAGCAGGCCGAACCGGTGTTGAAGGACCCCGAAACGGTCGTACTGATTCCCGTCGGCTCGACCGAGCAGCACGGCTGCGTGGGCCCCCTGGGGACCGACTGGCTCATTCCCGAAGAGTTCTGCCGCCGTTTGGGCGGCATGGACAAGGTGCTCGTCACGCCGGTGATTCCCTTCGGCGTGGCCACCCACCACATCAACTTCCCGGGCACGATCGATCTGGGGCTTGAAACCATGATCGGCGTCATGACGGCAGTGTTCGAATCGCTCTACCGCCACGGCGCACGGCGCTTTGTCGTCGTCAACGGTCACGGCGGCAACGACCCGGCGATCGAAAAGGCGGCCCTGACGATGTACCGGCGCGGCGCTCAGGTTTCGCTCATCGACTGGTGGGGCATCGCTCCCAAACTCAATGCCGACTGGCCCACCGGTCACGGCGACGCTCAGGAAGCTGCGGCTGTCATGGCCTTCCGGCCCGAGCTCGTCAACCGCGACTACCTCGTCGACAACGTGGTGAGCGACCCTTCACCCGCCATGAAGCAGGTGCACATCAACACCGTGATCTTTGAGGGCGCACCCGTCAAGATCATTCGCGAGATTCGCGACACGGTCAACACGGGCGGTCTCGGGGGGCTTGAATCCAAGTGCGCCACCCGCGAGTGGGGCGTGGCTATGATGGACGCTCTGACCGAGTGGATGCGGCGATTCATTCTCGAATTCCGCCGCATCGAACTTCCCTCCAAAAACTGGGAGTAAAACCATTGATTGAGCTCGAATCACTATTGAAAAATATTGATGCCGAGCGCCTGATGCAGACGGTTCGCGCCGTCTGCACGGGCGAGCGTCTTTCAAACGAGGCCGAAAAGGCCTCGTTTGACGTGATGCGTCGGCTTTTTGAAGAAGCGGGAGCAAGCGTGCACACCGAGTCTCTCAGAGGCTACGTGAGTACGCCCGAAGAAGCGCACCTTACGGTGGGCGCTCAGGCATTCGAATGCCGCACGCATCCGATGACGCCTTCGACCGACTCTCTTACGGCTCCGCTCGTCTACATCCCCGTCAAAGAGGTTGGCTCCTGCCGCCCGAGCGACGTTGCAGGAAGGTGCGTGCTCACCGAAGGGCTGGCGATGGAGCCCGTTGTGCGTTCGCTCTCCCAAAAGGGAGCCGCTGCCGTGATCTTCATCACGGGACAGTTCATTCACAACATGATCGTCAGTCGCGTCTGGGGATCGCCCACGCCCGAAACCATGCACGACTACGTCACGATTCCCGTGGTGAGCGTATCGATGGGAGACGGACACATGCTGCGGCGCCTTGCCGCTGCAGGTCAATCTGCCCAAATCCATACGCGCGTGCATTCGCGCTGGACCGACATCCCGTGCCTTGTGGCCGAATACACGCACCCCTCGGGCGACTTTGTGATGATGACCGGACACAACGACAGCTGGCATCTGGGCGCCATGGACAACGCTTCAGGCAATGCCTGCGCGATTGAACTTGCGCGCCTTTTTGCCGATGTGCGTCCCCAAATGCAGCGGGGCGTGCGGTTTGTGATCTGGTCCGGGCACTCGCACGGGCGCTATGCGGGATCCACCGCGTACTGCGACGCGCACTTTGAGGAACTCTGGCAACACTGCCAACTCAACATCAACGCCGACTGCCTCGGAGGCAAAGGCGCAAGCGTGA
>CAMAHM010000099.1 GCA_945834535.1 uncultured Sutterella sp.
TGGTTGTATTTCCAGTGAAAGTAGGTCACTGCCAGGCTAATCCATTCAAAACCCCTGTCTCCTAACCGAGGCGGGGGTTTTGTCATATGCGGCCCTTCTTTTCTCCGTCGCACCCGCTTGTGACGTCGGTTTTGCCCCCCTTTGCGCGCCGGCGCATGGTGTCCGCGTCTTTCTCTTTGCAGTGTCCGCTAAGCTCGAGAGCTTGGGTTCGTGCGGCAGTCCCGGCGCACGGATGCACCTGCATCCGCCGACTCCGGAGCTCGAATGCGAACTGCAAAGCAGCAGCCGCCGGCGGTATTGCGCAGCACCGACAGGTTCCAGCCGCAGCGTCGGCAGATTCGGGTGGCAATCGCCAGTCCCAGACCGTTGCCCTGCGCCATGGTGCTCGCGGTTTTACCGCGCACGTGTTGCGTAAAGACCGTTTGCATTTCCTCATCCGTCATCCCGATGCCGGTGTCGGACACCTCGAATCCTTCGGAGGTTTCGGTGACGGTGATTGCACCTTCGCGCGTGTAGTTCACGGCGTTGCGAAGGAGGTTGTTGGCGACCGTCGCCAGCATGATGGGAGAAACGGGAACCGGACACCCGTGTTTCGTTTTGAGCGTCACCTGCAGGCCCTTTTCCTGTGCGCTCGGTTGCCATTGCTCCACAACGCATGTCAGTGTGTCGGAGACTCGGTCGGTTTGCGCGAGCGACTCGTGGCGCGCCAACTGCAGAAACAACTCGACCAGTTCCTGCATCTGCTCGGCGGCCCGATGGATTTTTCCGACATGTTCGCTTTGCCTGTCGGTTAGCGGCTGAAGGCTTAGAAGTTCAGAACTTGAGCGAATGATGCACAGCGGCGTGCGCAACTCGTGACTGACATCGCCCGTGAACGCCTTCTCGCGATCGATGGCATCCTGCAGACGCTGCAGCGACTCGTCGCAGATTTTGGCCAGATCGGAGATTTCATCGCCTTGCGCCGGGAGCGGAACTCGGTGATAGCGGCTGGAGCGGGCAGCGTCCTTGATGTCGCCCGAAAGTTTCACGATGGGCGAGACGACGGTTCGGGTCAGCCATGCGCCGACAAGGAGCCCTATCGCGATAACGACGATGACCGACACGGTCAGCGACTGCTCGATTCGCTCTTCGAAGCTTTCGAAATCTTTCTGATTGCGCACGAGCACGTAGATGTTGCCTTGATCATCCGTCAGACGATAGGCAAAGGTGGGCGGCTCGTCGAGCACCTCCTGAAAACCTTCTTTTAAGTGCGCATAGCGCGCCGGAATGGGCGGCAGGTGTGCTGCCGTGCCGAAAAACTCCGTGCCTGTAATATTTTCGATGTTGACGGCAAAGTTTCTGTCTTTGGCGGCTGCCACCACTTCGTCGTGCATGAAGCTTGACAGCAATTCGGATTCGGTGAATTCCATCGAAGCCTGCAGTGCAAAGGCATAAAGACTTGCCACCACGGCGAGCAACAGCACGAAGCATCCCATCAGACGCCGCCCGAGACGGCTGTTGAGCAGATGATTCATGATTTTCCTTTGCCTTCCGAGCCTGTGGGCAGCACGGAAAGTGACCACCCGAAACTCGGATGGGTGTGAATGAGTTCCGAGTCAAAAGGCTTGTCCACCACGCGGCGGAGCAGATAAAGATTGCTGCGCAGACTGTCCGAGGGCGGCGTGTCCGCGCCCCAGCCGACCCAGGTGAGGCGCTCACGGGACACGATATCGGGACTGCGCTGCATCAGTTCCTTGAGCAGCTTGAGGCAGATGGGATTGAGTTTGAGGGGACGGCCGCGGCGCGTGACGAGCATGCGGCCGAGATCAAACTGCAGATCGCCGACGACGAGAATTTGCCGATTTCCCAGAGTGCGTCGAAGGAGCGCTTCAATACGTGCCGAGAGTTCCCGTAGTGAGAACGGTTTGACAAGGTAGTCATCCGCGCCGCTTTTGAGTCCTTCGACGCGATCGTCAATAGCGTCGCGGGCGGTGAGCATCAGCACGGGCAGGGGCGATCCCTGGCTTCTCAGCATGCGGCAGACCGTCAGGCCGTCCATGCCGGGCAGGCCCAGATCGAGCACCATGAGGTCGTACGGACGATGGGCGATCATGTCGAGGGCCGCCGGCCCGCTGGCGGCCGTTTCAACAGACCATTGCTGCTGCAACTCGAGAAATTCACGGATATTGGAAACGATCTCCGGGTTGTCATCAACGACAAGAATGCGAACCTGCATGACCGAATCTCAAAAGGAGTTCAACCTGTCGGGTATTGTGCGCGATTGCATGCCGCCCGTTGACGTGCCGTGGCGGCAATTGAACGGTTTGGCGGGATTTTTAAGTCGGCGTTGCAGTCGGTCAAGGACATTCACGGGCTTTTGACGCGGGTTTGAGCGGATTTTTACATCCGATTGGGAAGATCGGGGCACCATGGATTTCAGAAGATCGTGCTCCCTATGTCTGCATTTTTCCGCCTCGGTGCCCACGCAACGGTGTACCGCCCCCTCCCTGTAGGCACGGCGCTGTTTCTGCCGCTCGTTGTTCTTGTATGGCTGGCGGTGTTTCCTCCGCATGCGCTTGACATGGCGATTGCGCGGTGGTTTTTCTCGGACGGTGCTTTTGTCGCGCAGTCTGATCCCTTTTTTCGCTTCGTGTTGCATCAGGCGATGAAGCGTCCGGCCATCATGGTGGCCGGGGCAGCGCTTCTGACGGCGTTGGCCTCGCGCCTCATCTTTCGCGAGCCTTCGCAAAAAGCTCTGTCGCGGGTGCTGTTCGAGCGCAGTCTCTACATCTTGATTGTGTTGCTGCTGTCGCTGCAGATCATCACGACGCTTAAGGCGACTACGGGTGTGCACTGCCCGTGGAGCATCGTGGAGTTCGGCGGATCGGCACAGGTCACGGATCCTACCTTCGGCTGGATCAAAGTGCCGGGCCGATGCTGGCCGGGCGGCCACGCCTCGAGCGGTTTTGCCCTGTTTGCTCTGTATTTCGCTTTTCGAGATGCGCGCCCGCGCCTGGCGCGCGGCCTCTTTGTCGCGGCATTTGTTCTCGGATGCGTGTGCGCAGGAGCGCGCATGATGCAGGGGGCGCACTTTTTGTCGCACAACATCGCCACGTTCGTGATTGACTGGCTTCTGGCGCTTGGCGTCTACCTCGTGATGCGCCGACTCGGGTGTCGGTTTGGGCTTCCTGCTGCTGCTCAGCCTGCGCCTGCACACTACTTTCGCCTGGAAACCCCTTCGTCATTGGGGCTGTGTCTGCTCATGGGAGCATGGTGGTCGCTGGTGTTCGACGCGCCCATGTGGGGAAGGCTTTATACGGCTGCAGTGAACGGGCACGGTGTTTTGTCGACAGTGACGCTCGTCGTGGCGGCAGCGTGCGCCGCGGCTCTTGTATGGGCATCCGTGCTGATGCTTTTAAGCCTGCTTCCGAGAGTGGTGTCCGTGCCGGTCATGGTCGTTCTGCACTGCTTGGGGGCAGTTGCCATGATCGGAACCTCCATGTACGGCATTTCCGTCAATGCCGACATGATGCGCAATTTTCTGGCGACGGACGCGACCGAGGCCTCAGCCTATTTGTCGGCCCGAACGGTGACGGTCACCGCGCTCGCATGGCTGCCTCCCCTTTATATGACGGCGCTCTACGCACGTGCCGTCGGCCGTGATGAGCGCAGCTGGTTACGGCGTTCGGGATGGGCGGCACTGGCTTGTGCCGTGTGTCTTTCCGTTGGGTGCGGTTGCGGCATGACGCAGTTGCAAACGCTTGCGGGCATTGTGCGGACCGACAGGACGCTCAAATACATGGCGGCTCCCGCTAATGTCGTGTCGGCACTCACGAAAACGCTCGTCAAAGACAAAAGTCCCGACGCAAAGCGCGAGCGTCTGGTGTTGGACGATGCACCTCGCCTTCAGGGGTGGGTGGCCGAAGAAGCAAAGCCCATGCTGTTTGTGGTGGTGGTCGGGGAAACGGCTCGGTCCGCCAACTGGGGATTGGACGGATACGCACGCGACACCACGCCCAACCTTGCCAAACTCGACGACATTATTCCCATCCGCGGCATGCAGGCGTGCGGCACGAGCACGGATGTGTCGTTGCCCTGCATGTTTTCCCGTGTCGGCAGGCGCTCGTATGACCGGGGCCGCATTCTGCAGGAAGAAGCACTGCCGGCACTGCTTGAGCGCGCGGGATGGCAGAGCACCTGGATCGACAACCAGTCCGGATGCAAGGGAGTGTGTGCGGGAATCGAATCGCGTCGTGCGGACAAGGATGATCAGTTCTGCGGTCCGGAAGGCTGCACGGACGATGTCTTGGTTGGCGCACTCGAACGGATTGCCGATGCGATGCGCAAGACAGACAAGCGCGTCGTCTTTCTGCACATGATCGGCTCGCACGGTCCCAAGTACTATGCGCGATCCACAGAGAGCGAGAAACGTTTTTTGCCTGAGTGCAGGGAAAGCGACCTTGGGAGCTGCCGCAAGGAAGCGATTGTCAACGCTTACGATAATTCGATTTTGGAAACCGATCGCGTACTGGCGCGCATGATCGAAACGCTCAGAGCGCGCGACGATCTCGTCACGGGCTTGTTTTTTGCGTCCGACCACGGCGAGAGCCTGGGCGAACTGGGGCTTTATCTGCACGGAGCCCCTTACCTGATAGCTCCGCAGGAACAAACGCAGGTTCCGGCCCTGCTTTGGTTGTCCCCGATGTGGCAGCGGGAGATGCGTGTCGACGCAGATCAAATTCGCAGGATGTTGCCGACAACAAGTGCGCACGATCACGTCTTTCACACGCTTCTCGGACTGCTGGGCGTTCAGACCAAGGCGTATGAGGCAAAGTGGGATCTTCTCTATGCCGCTGGAAGGCGCAATACGGGGCCGTCGGCGGGGCGTGTGGCAGTGAAGTCGACCATGTCCGACGTGGGTGTCAAGGCAAAAACGCCGGGCATTCTCCTGCTGCAGCCGACACCCAACGGGCGCAATTTGGAAGAAACTTCGGGCAGATCTTGACAAGCGAAAAAACATTCTTCATAATGCGCCCCTCGTTCGCAGCACGTAAGTGACGCGGCGAAAAACAAGC
>CAMAHM010000100.1 GCA_945834535.1 uncultured Sutterella sp.
AGGCTCGATTTTGTCCGACGGTGGAAAGCATTACAATGCACAAAATTCGGCGTGTATTTTCGGCACAGCCTTTCTCCCTTTTTTCGAGCATTCCATCGGAGAGCCTCAATGCTCTACAAACTTATCCGCAGCTGTCTGTTTCAACTCGATCCTGAAACGGCGCACGGCCTGATCATGGGCAACATTGACTGGGCGACGGCAACGCGCGTCACCCGTCTCGTGTGCCCGGCGCCCAAAACGCATCCCGTCGAGGTGATGGGACTGCGTTTTCCCAATGCCGTGGGGTTGGCTGCCGGCATGGATAAGACGGGCGAGCACATCACTTCGCTCGGAGAGCTCGGATTCGGGCATATCGAAGTCGGCACCTTCACGCCGCGTCCTCAGGGCGGCAATCCCCGTCCGCGTCTGTGGCGTCTGATTCCGGCCGAAGGCATCGTCAATTACATGGGATTTAACAACTGCGGTGCGGACAAGGCGATCGAAAACATCGACCGCTCCTCGGGCGCCTACCGTGCCCGCGGCGGTATTGTCGGCGTTAACCTCGGTAAGCAGACCTCTACGCCCGTTGAGCAGGCGCTTCCCGACTACCAGATCCTGATGGATAAGCTCTACGCCAAGGCCGACTATCTGGCAATCGACGTTTCCTGTCCCAATACCCCGGGGCTCACGCGCATTCAGCAGGCCGAAGCCATTGAGCCGCTTTTGGCTGGCATCGCGCAAAAGCGTGAAGAACTCATGCAGGCTCAGAGCCGCCGCGTGCCGATCACCGTCAAGATCGGGCCCGATCTGTCGGACGACGTGCTGCGCAGTATTGGCGATCTGCTCGTCAAGTACGGCATGGACGCCGTCACCGCGACCAACACCACGATTTCCCGCAAGGGGGTCGAACACCTTGAAAAGAGCCGCAATCCGGGCGGTCTCTCGGGCAAGCCCCTCTTTGAGCGCTCGACCGAAGTCGTGCGCATCTTTCACGAGCATCTCGGAGGCGAACTGCCGATCATCGCCGTGGGCGGCATCATGCAGGCGCACGACGCCGTCGAGAAGATGCGTGCGGGGGCGAGCCTTGTGCAGCTCTACTCGGGCTTCATCTATACGGGGCCCGCGCTGATTGCGCAGTGTGCCGATGCGATTGCCGATTGGCAGAAGGCACAGGTCCGCTAAGGCGCAAGCTTTTCCGAAGTGAGCGCCTACATACAAGACTGCAGGAAGAATTTTCTCCTGCAGTTTTCTATATGCAGTTTGCATAATCGGCATTCCGTTTTGCCGCACTTGTGGGTGCGACGGGAATGAAGTCGGTACAATCAGGACAGGGCGGGTCTATGTGAAATCCGCCTCTTGTTGCGCCGCCGGATACTCAGACGAGCCATTGCCGACGGGATGGTTTTCGGGGTTCGCTCATGATTTTGCGCATCATCATGTTTGCCATGTTTCTGACGGGCAGCTTTATGACGCTGCGCGTGGTGACGAGCCTGGATGCGCTTACGCACGGTGCCATTCCCGCTCAGGTCGGCGTGATGATGGCGCTGCTGCACTTGTTTCCTGTTTTTCTCGCCATTCCCTGCGGTCGCTGGGTCGACCGCATCGGTTTTCAGCGCCCCGTCTGGCTTAACGCTTTGCTTCTTTTGGCCGCGGCAGCGGTGCCCGTGCTGGCTCCCGTCGTACTTCCCGTGTTTGCGTCCGGCATGTATCGGCTGTATCTGGCCTGCATTCTTGCGGGTCTTGCGAGCATGGTACTGGCCATTGTCAGCAACTACCTTGTCGGTCTGTGTTCAGAGCAAAGTTCGCGCACCAAATACTTTGCCTGGCTCACCATGGGCAACTCCATGGCAGGGCTTTCAACCCCCATTCTGAGCGGGCATCTCATTGACGGTCTTGGATTTTGGGCGGCCTATTCCGCTTCGGCCGTGATGGTTGTCGTGGGACTTGTGATGTACCTTCTTTCTCTGCGACAGCTCAAAACGATCACGCTTCCCAAACCGAGACGCTACTGCAAGCGCGCCTGGGACCTTCTGAAGGATCCGAGACTGCGCCGTGTGCTTATCGTGAGTTCCATCGTCTCGATGGCCTGGGATCTGGAAACCTTCATGTTTCCCGTCTACGGCAAGGGTGTCGGACTGTCGGCCTCGGAAATCGGCTGGCTGGTCGGAACGTTTTACGCCGCCACCTTTTTTGTCCGTATGCTGCAGTCAACGCTCTCGCGATTTTTGCGCGAGTGGCAGTGCCTGACGATGTGTCTGGTTCTGACCTGCATCGGCTACGTTCTATTTGCCAATTTCACGACGCTTTGGCCGCTTTTGGGCATTGCCGTTGTTCTCGGATGCGGTCTGGGAGTGGCCAACCCGAGCATCATGAGTCTGATTCAGACATGCGCCCCGGTAGGCAGGGCGGGAGAAGCCTTCGGCATCCGCTCCATGATCGCCAATGCCACGCACTTTGCGCTGCCCATGGCCTACGGCACGATTCTGGCGGCGATGAGTGTGGCTTCGCTTTTCTACCTGACGGCGGGCATGATGGCGTTCGGCGGCACACTGGCCTGGCAGGGTATGCGTGAGCAGGAGCGCGACAGACACCGTGAAACGCACACATAAAAGACAATGGGAAGAACGATGGAAACAAAGGACTTGAGCATTCAAAACGTTGCCGTCATCGGTTTGGGGGCTCTGGGCATCATGTTCGGCGACATGATTGCCCGTGCGCTGCCCTCAGGTTCCGTGACGGTGGTGGCCGATGCTGCTCGGGTTACCCGCTACCGTGCGTCTCGAGTCACTGCCAACGATCATCTCTGTGACTTTCTCTACGCCACGCCCGAAGAGTTTTTGGCCCGGCACGGGGGGCGCACCGCCGATTTGATTCTTTTTGGTGTCAAGGCTGCAGGACTCAAAGATGCCATTGAACTTGCTCGGCCCCTTGCGGACGAGCACACGATTTTGGTGTCGCTTTTAAACGGGATTTCCTCGGAAGAATACATTGCCGAGGGCCTCGGTCGGGGGCACGTGATCTATTGCGTCGCGCAGCAGATGGCAGCGGGCCGTGTCGGCACGGCCGTGCACTACCGCAACAAGGGCGTGCTTTGTTTGGGGGTGCCCGACAGTCATCCTCAGGATCAATCGGCTTTGCAGAAACTTTTGGCATTTTTCGAAGCCTGCGACGTTCCCTATGTGGCCGAGCCCGACATTCTGCGGCGACTGTGGTGCAAATGGATGTTCAACGTCGGCATCAACCAGACCGTCATGGTCTACGAAGGCAAATTTGCCGACGCGCAAAAGCCGGGCCCGCTGCGCGATGAGTTTCTCGCGGCCATGCGAGAAGTCGTGGCATTGGCCCAGAAAAGCGGCATCGATGTGAGCGAAAAGGACGTCGAGGAGTATGTGCAGATTCTCGATCAGCTCGATCCGGAGGGCATGCCTTCGATGCGTCAGGACGGATTGGCCAAACGCTTCTCGGAAGTTGATATGTTCGCCGGAGAAGTCTGCCGCCGCGGGCGGAAACTGGGCGTCCCAACGCCCGTCAACGCCTCGCTTTTGGAGCGCGTGAAGGCTGTGGAATCGACCTATAAAACTCAGAGAAAACAAATTGTTGCGAGGTGAAACTATGACTGGAAACAGCATTTCCAACCCCGTGGTGGAACTTTTGAAAAGTCACCGTTCGGTGCGCGCCTATGAGGATCGTCCCGTTCCCGAAGAAATCTGTCAGGCGATTCTTGAAGCTGCCTTTGCCGCCTCAAGTTCGTGCTTTATGCAGGTGACGAGCGTTAT
Source organism: uncultured Sutterella sp. (assembly GCA_945834535.1). Lineage (GTDB taxonomy): Bacteria > Pseudomonadota > Gammaproteobacteria > Burkholderiales > Burkholderiaceae_F > Duodenibacillus. The sequence goes on from CAMAHM010000100.1 coordinate 3,756, forward strand.
CCGCGTTAAAGATCCCGTCAAGCGTGAAAAACTGAGTGTCCTCGCCGGCCATCAGAAGCATGTGGCGCTCGCTCCCGAATTTTGGGTCTTTGTGGCCGACTATCACCGCAACACCAAGCTCGCTCCCGACTTTGATCTCGGTTGGTCCGAGCAGCTTCTTGTAGGGTGCACCGATACTGCCATTGTGGCGCAGAATGCGTTCGTCGCCATGGAAAGCTTTGGTTTGGGCGGGCTTTATGTGGGCGGCCTCAGAAACGGCATTGCCGAGGTGGCCGAATTGCTGGAGCTTCCCGAGCACACGCTGCCCCTTTTTGGTTTTGCCTTTGGGTGGCCGGCCGAAGACAACGAGCAAAAGCCGCGCCTTCCCATGCCGATGAAGGTGTTTGTCGACAAGTACGAAGAAGTCAAGAAAGAGGATCTGGCGGCCTACGACCGTACGCTTGGCGACTATTTTGCGCATCGTCGCTCTCATCCCAAGCAAAGCAGCTTCACCCAGGAAGTGAGCGCCATTATGAAGCGCGAACGCCGCCCCTTTGTGGACGCCTGGCTCAAGAAGTTCGGCTGGCTCAAAGGCTAAAGAGATCCGGGCGGCAGACACTCGCGGGCAATGAGGAGAATGCCGCCCGTAAGCATGATTCCCACAAGAGTGCGTCGGAATGCCGTATCGCTGATGCGGCGAAAGACGGCAAGGCCCAATTGCGAGGCAACGAGCGTTGCCGGAACCGCCACGGCCGTCGCGGTCAGGACTTCCAACGTGTACATGCCCTGCACGGCATAGCTCACCATGGCGATTGTTAGCACTGTGACGTTGAAGGGCCGCAGCACCGCACTCGTTTCAAACTTTGTCCACGGTTGCAGCGCACACCACATGGTGCAGATGACGCCTGAAAGGGACGCCGCACCGCCCAGAATTCCGCTTGCCAAACCGACGCAACCGTCGGCCACGGGATGCGGCTTTTCAAAGCGGGGAAGTTTTGCGCGCAGCAACACAAAACAGGCGTAGGTGAGCATCAGCATCGCGATGGTGATTTTGAGCACTGATGCCTCGACCCAGTTCAAAAGCACCAGTCCCAGAGGCATGCCGGCAAGCGCAGGCAGCAGGAACCGCAGCAGGCGCCCCGACGATCCGGTCAGAGTACGTCTTGTCACCCACAGACTCTGCACACCGCTCAGGACGCTCATGGCGGCTACGATCGGCACGGCC
>CAMAHM010000101.1 GCA_945834535.1 uncultured Sutterella sp.
GAGGCGGGCATTTCGGGAATGCTGATCGGAATGCTGCCCAGAATGAGACCAAAGGCGATGCCAAGAAAAATGGCATACACGTTGGGTTTTTCGAGGCGCTTTTCTTCGTTCCCCATAAGAGCCGCCAGACGCGCGACCGAGTTGGTGGGCCCGACGCAGTAGAGGGCATCGCCCAACTGCAGGCGAAGCGAGTTGTAGGGGAAGAACGTCACACCGGCGCGGTAGACGCGGGTGATGTTGACGCCGTCAAAGCGCGACAGGTGAAGCGACTCGATCTGCACGCCGTTCATCTCTTCGCGCGTGACGCGAATGCGGCGCGACACCAGGGGCGAATGCTCGGTGGCAAGGTCGATTTGCTTGTCTTCCTCGCCGCAGAAAGTAATGATGGAGCGCTTGAATTTCGGCGTCGCCACGATGCGCAGTTTGTCTGCAAAGCGCACCCGGGTGTCGGCCGTCGGACTCGTGATGGTGCCTTCGTGCAGAATGCGCGAGCAGATGAAGGGGCGGCCGATGAGGTCGCGCACTTCGCGCAGCGTCAGGTTGTCAAGGGCCTTATTGGTAATGGTGACGTGAAAGAAGATGGGGGTCTCCGAGCGCATCTGCTGGGCCTGATCCCAGAGTTCCTCCTCTTTTTTTAGGTCAATGCGATAAAAGCGCTTTAAAAGCATCACCACGACGATGATGCCCAGAATGCTGATCGGGTAGGCGCAGGCGTAGCCGACGGCGATGTCGCCCTTGTAGCCCATCAGGGTGAGTGCTTCCTGCGTGGCGCCCAGACCGGGGGTACTTGTAATGGCGCCGAAATGCACGCCCAAAAGCTGCGGCAGCGAAAGCGATTGATCGGCGGCAAAGTAGATGGCCACCGTGACGATGAGACTCAGGACAACCGCAAGACACATGAGGCCGTTCAATCCCCAGCCTCGGCTTTTGAAGGTCGAGACGAACGAAGGGCCGACCTGCAGACCGATGAAAAAGACAAACAGCACCAGGCCGAAATTACGAAAGAAGCTGATGACGTTGGCGTCTACATTGACCCCGAGATAGCGGGCGATAAGGCCCAGAAAAAGCACACAGGTGACGCCGAGCGAGACGCCGAAAAACTTCAGGCGGCCGATAAAGAGCCCGGCGGAAATGACAAGCGAATACGCCAGAAGCGAATGCGCAAAGGAGCCGGTGTCGGTAAGAAGAGTGGTAAGCCAATGCATGGAGGGAAATGACGGCTGAGTGATTCACGGCGGAGCTTCTTAATGAAGCCCTTCTCATTATCAACCGTCATTTTAGACCGCAATGCAATCACGGTTGCAGGACGGTGACCCGATGAACATCCACTGTGTTGGGCTTAAATGTCTCGACGTCTATTTCGCCCTCAAGACGCACGAGAGTCTTGGCGGTGACATTGAGTCCGCGCAGGTACTTGTCGTCGATTTCCACGATGACCGTGCCCGTGTCGTCGGCAAATTCATACTTTTCGTGTTTGACCTGCCGCACCAAACGGCCGACGAGCGTCACAAGCGCGTCGTCGCGCTTGCAGTCAAGGACGCTGCGGGACGTGGCGGGCGAAGCCATGGCGTACACGGTGGTGCTCGAGGGGGCGGGGACGGGATCGGCGGCACTGCAGGCCGTCATGGTGCCCACAAGGGCAAGTGTGATCAAAAGCGGGACGCGCATGATGCATTCCTCAAAAAAAATAGAGATGGCTGTTGATTCATTGTAGGCAAGGCGAGCGCACAAATTTCACCCATGCGGGGCGACTTGAAGCGCGTAGGCGCGCTCAGAAGACACAGTCCTCTGACCTAGCGCAAACCTTGTCGGAAAAAAGCCTAGAAACCGATGCACCGCGATCGTGCGCCGACTGTCAGACTAAGAACTTCACGGCCCACCAAGGAAAAACAACCGTCATGCCCAATCGACAAACCTGCGCCATCACCCGGCTCGACACCGTGGACTCGGTGCTTACATATGCCCGCGCCATGGCGCAAAAGGGAGCATTCGGGCTGTGGGAGTCGGTGACCGCCGAGCGTCAGACCGCCGGGCGCGGACAGTACGGCAGGGTTTGGGAGAGCCCTGCCGGCAACATCTACGCGGCGCTGCGTCTGCCGCAAACGCCTCCCTTTAACGGGACGGCGGCCGCTGCGGCCGTCAGCGCCGTCGTTGCGGCGGTGCTCTTTGACAACGGCTGGGACGTGCGCATCAAGTGGCCCAACGACATCGTGGTCCGATGTCGCGGTCGCTGGTGCAAGGCAGGGGGCATTCTTCTTGAAGCCAAAGGCGACGTACTGATTGCCGGCATCGGGATCAATGTCACCGCGGCCCCCGACAGCACTCTTTTGCGCGAGGGGGCGGCGCTTCCCGCGGCTTCGCTTGCCGAGGCACGGGAAGATGCACGGCCCTTAAGTGCGCAGGAGCTGTGGGAGCAGATGGCCATGCGCTTTGCGTCACTGCCCGAAAATTTTTCCCGTTGTTGGCGCAGCTTTGTGCGAGCGCGCCTTCTTTGGCAGGGGGAATGCGTCACGCTCACGCTCTCGGACGGCCGCCGCATCGTGGGAGTGCTTGCGGACATCGGGCCGGACGGGGAGTTGATTCTGGCCGGTGACGGCGGCTGCACCCAATGGCTTGAAGGGGCCCTCACGAAATCCGACTGATTCTGTTTTTTACCCTATAAAACAATGCTTTGACGCTCGTCCTCCTTTCGAGGCTGCGGCAGTCAAGTCCCTCAGGAAAATAAAAGTGGAACAAAAATCCTTTGAAGAAGTCCGCGAGAGTCTGCGCGGCAAGGTCATTTTGGTGGCCAACCGCGGTATCCCCGCGCGACGCATCGCCCGCTCGATTCGCGAGCGTTTTGCCGCCGTAGCGGCGATCACGGCTACCGACATCGACAAAACCGAGCCTGCGGCCGCTTCGGCTCAGGAGCTGCTGCTTCTGGGAGCCGATCCGCGCTCGTATCTCGATCTTGACAGAATTATCACGCTGGCCAAGCAGCGCGGGTGCGTCGCCATTCACCCGGGCTGGGGCTTTGCCAGTGAGGACATGGCCTTCCCGAAAAAATGTGCCGAAGCGGGCATCACTTTTATCGGCGCTCCCGCCGAAGCCATGCATATGCTCGGCAACAAGGTCGAGGCAAGACGCGTTGCGGCCGGTCTTGGCATTCCCGTGGTGCCCGGGTCCGAAGATGCGGTCGACATCCCGCAGGCGCGACAGCTCGCTCGGGAAATCGGCCTGCCCATTATGCTCAAGGCCGAAGGGGGCGGCGGCGGTCGCGGGATTTTCCTTGTGACCAACGAAGAGGAGCTTGAAGACGCCTTCAACAAGGCTTCGGCCATGGCGCAGGCCTCGTTCGGCAATCCCCGTCTTTTCGTCGAAAAGTATCTCGCGCACGTGCATCACATCGAAATTCAGGTGATCGCCGACCGCTGGGGGAATGTCTTTGCGTTCGATGAGCGCGACTGCACGGTGCAGCGCAACAACCAAAAGCTCCTTGAAGTCACGCCCTCGCCCTGGAAGGGGATGACGAGTGATTTGCGCGAGCGTCTCAAAGGATACGCACGGCGCCTTGTGCAGGCGGTGGGCTACCACTCGGTGGCAACGGTCGAATTTCTCGTCACCGATGACGGCACGCCCTACATGATCGAAGTCAATACGCGACTGCAGGTCGAACACGGCATCACCGAAAGCCGCTACGGCATTGACCTCGTTGAAGAGATGATCGCCATCGCCTTCGGTTCGACCCTGCGATTTACCGAAGCGACGACGCAACCCTCGTTTACGGCGCTGCAGGTGCGCGTCAATCTGGAGGATCCGCAGGACGACTTTACGCCCAATTCCGGCCTCATTACCCGTTATGTTTCGCCCGGCGGCCCGGGTGTGCGTCTGGATTCGAACCTCTCTGCAGGGTACGAGTTTCCAAGCCAGTACGACTCAGCCGGGGCACTGCTTATTACCTACGCCCACGACTGGCAAAAGACGTTGGGCATCATGGAGCGTGCCCTGTCCGAGTACAACATCGGCGGCCCCAAGACGACCATTCCCTTCATGCAGCAGATCATCGCGCATCCGCTCTTTCAAAGCGGCCGCGTGACGACGACCTTCGTAAAAGAACACCCCGAGCTCTTTAAATACACGGCGTTGGCGCCCGAAAGCGAACGCCTTGCCAAGCTGGTGGCTGAAATTTCCGCCAAGGGCTTTAATCCTTTTGTTTCGCTCGGCAACTACCGCACGGCCGACACGCCCCGGATCGGCAACTTTACGCCCGTGCTGCCCGCCCTGAACCGCACCGCAGCGGGCCTCTATCCGCGGGGCGACAGACGTGCGACGCTCGACTTTATCCGCGCAAGCGGCAAGGTGCACTTTACGGACACCACCTGTCGCGACATGACGCAGTCCAATACGGGCAACCGCATGCGCCTTGCCGAAGACAGGCTCGTGGGTCCCTACCTGGATCAATGCGGCTTCTTTTCTCTGGAAAACGGGGGCGGCGCTCACTTTCATGTGGCCATGCTCGCCAACATGACGTATCCCTTCACGGAAGCGCGCGAATGGAACCGCTTTGCACCCAACACGATGAAGCAGCTTTTGGTGCGGTCAACGAACGTTTTGGGCTACACGCCGCAACCCAAAAATCTTATGCGTCTGACGGGCGAGGCGATCTGTGAGCACTACGATGTGGTGCGGTGCTTTGATTTTCTCAATCAGCCCGAAAACATGGCGCCCATTGCCGAGGTGGTGCTCGATCGCAGCGACCGTATTTTCGAACCCGCGATTTCGCTTTCGGCAGCGCCCGGTTTTGACGTGGCGCACTATCTTGAGGCTGCTCAGGCCGTGGTTCGTTCGATGGCATCCCTGATGGGCAAAAGCGAAGACGAAGCGGTGCGCTGCTTTATTCTGGGCCTCAAGGACATGGCGGGCGTCTGTTCGCCCCGCTT
>CAMAHM010000102.1 GCA_945834535.1 uncultured Sutterella sp.
AAGCCGGTGCCGGTCTTGTGAAGGTCACCATGACCTGCAAGCACGAAGTGCGCGGCGTGGCGATTGATCCGTCCGTGCTCTCGGGAGAAGCCGACGATAAGGAAATGCTTGAAGACCTCATCGCAGCGGCGATCAACGATGCGGCGCATAAGGTCGAAGCTGCGACGCAGGCCAAGATGCGTGAAGCCACGGCCGGCATGCCTCTGCCTCCCGGGATGAAGATGCCCTTCTGATGCCTGTTGGGTGCCGCAAGCAAATGGTTTGCATCGAGTGCAGTCGACCGCAAAATTGGGGACGACTGCATCGATCTTGCGCCCCCGAGATGAAAAAATGCACTTTGGGTGCATTTTTTTTGAATTTAGGCTTACGTAATGAATAGTTGGTTGGATATCGTACTGTTGGCAGCCCTGATCGGACTGAACGGCATCTTTGCGATGAGTGAAATCGCGTTGGTGGCGAGCCGCAAGGCTCGGCTTCAACTGCTTGAGGAAGACGGCAATCGGGGAGCACGCACGGCACTCAAACTGCAGCAGGATCCCACATGGGCCCTGTCGACCATTCAGGTCGGGATTACCTCGATCGGCGTGTGTTCGGGTATTGTCGGTGAAGCAGCACTTGCGGCCCCGCTTTCCGAGGTTCTGGTCGGGTGGGGGCTGGCTCCCGAGACGGCCAAGGGAACCGCCATCGTGACGGTCGTTGTGCTCGTGACCTACTGCTCGATCGTGCTCGGAGAACTCGTTCCCAAACGGTTCGGTCAGACGCGCCCCGAGCCCGTGGCGTGCATCATCGCGCGCCCGCTCACGCTGTTGTCGACCGTCATGAGTCCCTTTGTAAAACTGCTGTCCGTGTCGACTCAGGGCATTTTGAAACTCCTGCATCTTGATCGGGGCGGACAGGACGGCGTCACCGAGGAAGAAATTCACGCCATCATCGATGAGGGCAGTGAGACGGGCGTCATCGAAGAGAGCGAGCGCGATATGGTGCGCAATGTGTTTCGTCTCGACGATCGGCTGGTCGGGAGCCTGATGACGCCCAGAAGCGACATCGAATGGCTCGATCTGCAGGATTCAAGAGAGGACAACTTCCAAAAGGTGCTCTCCTCGCCGCGCTCGCGCCTCGTCGTGGCAGACGGGTCGCTCTCCGACGTCCGCGGCATCTGCACCACGCGCAGTCTGCTGCAGAAATTTTTGGAAGGCGGTGAGCCGGACCTCATGAATGACCTCACGCCCGCGCATTATGTGCCTGAAACCCTGACGGGCATGAAAATTCTCGAGCACTTCAAAAAGGATTCCGTTCCTCTGGCGCTGGTGGTCGATGAGTTCGGCGAGGTGGTCGGACTCGTCACACCGCGCGACATTCTGGAAGCCATCGCAGGCGAATTCAAGCCCGACGACAATGAGGAAAGCTCCGTCATCGAACGTCCCGACGGATCGCTTTACCTGGACGGCATGCTTCCCATTCCCGAACTCAAGGACTGCCTGGAGATTCGGGAAGTCCCCGAAGAAGAGAACCTTCGCTACAACACCCTGGCCGGTTTGATGATGTTGCTTTTGCAGCGGCTTCCCAAGACCGGGGATATTGTCGAGTGGGCCGGCTGGAAACTGGAAGTGGCCGACATGGACGGCAGACGCATCGATAAGGTCATTGCCGTGCGGCTTGCCGACGCGCCTCAGCCAACAACGGAATGACAAGCGAGCATCGGAGTTTTTATTTTGGACTGGATTTATTTCTTACAGACTGTGGCTTTGGGGCTTGTCGAAGGGCTCACGGAATTTCTGCCCGTTTCTTCGACCGGACATTTGATTCTGGCAGGCGACTTTCTCGGATTTGACGATCCCGGGGCCGACACTTTCTACATCGCCATTCAGGCCGGGGCCATCGTGGCCGTGTGCTGGCACTACCGCGCGCGCATCATTTCCGTGCTGTGCAATCTTTTCAAAAAGGGGCCCGAGCAGCGTTTGGCGGTCAATACGGTGGCGGCGTTTCTGCCGGCGGCCGTGGCGGGGGTATTGCTTTCATCGTTTATCAAGTCGCACTTTTTCAACGCGACGACCGTAGCCTGTGCGCTCGTTGTGGGCGGCATTCTGATTCTCTGGATTGAGCGGCGCCATGAAAAGCTTCACATCAAGCCGCGCGTGGCGACGATGGACGATATGACGCTCAAAGACGCCCTCGGTGTGGGCTGCATGCAGTGCCTTGCCCTGATTCCGGGGACGAGCCGCTCGGGCGCAACCATCATCGGCGCACTGGTTCTGGGGCTCTCCCGCACGGCGGCCACGGAATTCTCTTTCTTTCTGGCCATTCCCACCATTTTCGGCGCCACGGTGTGGGACCTTTACAAGTCGCGCGAATTTCTGAGTCTTGAAAGTCTGCCGGGCATCGGCGTCGGTTTTGTCGTGAGCTTTCTGTCGGCCATCGTGGTGGTGAGGTGGCTCTTGCAGTACGTCTCCAAAAACGACTTTCGCGTTTTCGGCTGGTACCGCATTGTCTTCGGCCTCATCGTGCTCGCCTTCGGCTGGGCGGGCGGAACATTCGCAGCCTAAAAATTACATATCTTGCCTGTACGAGAGCCTGAGGGGGAAATTCGGAGCCTTAAGTATTTGCCCTAAGTCGAAACTAGGCAAAACACCTTAAAATTCCGAACTTTGCGCAAAAAGTGCTCGGTGTTGTTTGACTGCAACACTGTTTGTAAGCAATTATTGCGGTTCCATCAACCCTCAGGACAACCATCATGACGGATCCTAAGACTCCTTCGGCTCCCGAAGTGAAGCAGGAAAAGGTTGGCGTCGGTGCTTTCATCGCCCTGGCGATCGCCATCGTCCTCTTCTCGGGCGTGTTCTACAAGATGCCGGAAGCACAGAAGTGGCTCGGCGCTTTTGACTTTACGACGCTCATCGGCAAGTTCGGCACCATCGCCGGCTCCAAGAACAACTTCACCGGCTCGGCCGGCGTGAGTGCTCGTGCGGGCTTCCTTTTCTCGCTGTCGCTCTTCCCGGGCGTCATGCTCGCCATGGGCCTTATTGAAGTGCTCTCGCACTACGGCGCTCTGCGTGCTGCGCAGGTCGTTCTTACGCCCTTCCTCAAGCCCGTTCTCGGCGTTCCCGGCTACACGGGTCTGGCCCTCGTGACCGACCTTCAGTCGACCGACGGCGGTGCGGCTCTGACGCGCGCCCTCTATGATGAAAAACGCATTGACCGCAAGCAGCTCACCACGATTTGTGCGTGGCAGTACGCCGGTGCGGGTTGCATCAACAACTACTACTCGACGGTGTCGGGCCTGTTTGCCATGTTCCTGTGCCAGGTCTGGGTGCCCGTCATCATCATCCTCACCCTCAAGTTCTGCGGCGGCGCTCTGATCCGCTTTACTCTCAGCACGCTTTACAAGAAGGATTTTGAAAAATGAGTGATCTGCTCCACACGGACTCCAAGAACCCGTTCGACATCTTCATCGTCGGCCTGCGAAAGGGTTTGAACATCGGTCTGTACAGCCTTCTGCCCAACGTGCTGATGGCCTTCGTGCTCACCTACATGCTGCAGCTTTTCGGCGTGATGGACTTCCTCGGCCGCACCTGCGGCGGTGTGATGGGTATCTTTGACCTGCCCGGTCAGTCCATCACCGTCTTGCTGGCCACGTGGTTGTCCTGCGGCGCCGGCGTCGGCGTGGCTGCTTCGCTTGCTGCCAGCGGTGTTCTCAACAACCACGACATCACGATTCTTGCGCCTGCCTTCATTCTGATGGCTTCGCAGATTCAGTACATGGGCCGCCTGCTCGGTGTGGCCGATGTGCCCAAGAAGTACTGGCCCGTGCTGATGCTCAACAGCATCCTGATGGCCTGCATCGGTATGTTCCTGATGCGCTTCTTCGTGTAAGTTCGGTTTCGTTCCGACAAAAGCAAAAGCCCCGCAGTTTGCGGGGCTTTTGCGTTGTCGGGCGGGAAAAGAGTGCAACGGCTTTCGGTTAAGGAAGAGCCCCGGCAAGCAGTTTGGAGTGGGCGCGGTGCGCGTCCCAATTGCTAAGGTAGCGGCGTGCAAGTTCGGGTGAGTCGATGATGAGCATGTTTTCGGCGTTTTTGCGTTCCGCGTGGTCCGAATAGTTGTAGCTGCCCGTTTCGACGTACCTTTCGTCAACGATGATGTACTTGTTGTGTGCCGTGCGGTGTTCGGAATCGACGTACACCGGGATGCCGGCTTGGGTCAAAATCTGCGCCGTACATTTTGTGGACGTCAGGTTTTTTGGGTCGATGATGACCTGAACGTCCACACCGCGGTTTTTGGCAGCCGCCAGAATTTCTGCTACGGCCTTGCTCTTGAAGTGAAAGGCAGAAAGGCGAACTTCTTTTTGCGCGCGGCCGACAAGCTCGCCAATGGCCTTCACGCCGCTTTCTTCGGGCGAAAAGACAACGCGCACGGGTGCCGTGACGAGCACGGGCTCTGAAGGCGCGGGGGCGGCAAAGGCGCTGCCCGTCATCGCAAGGGCGACGGCAAGAGCCGACAGGCCGGAAAAACAGGAACGGATCTTGAGCTTGAGCATACGATTCAAAGGAGCCAAAGAATCAGGCGCGAAAATCACGAAAGAGGATTCGATTATAAAAACGGGCGAGAATGCCGCCGCGCGCATTGTCGGCTCTTTGAGTGCCTGCAAAGAGTGTCAACAACCCCCGTCTAAAGACGGAGGCTTGGAAACAAGCCTTGGTTGACTAGCCTAAGCAACCTTGAAAGAGGAAGCTACGTTGGTCGGGAATCCGTTCTGTCGCAAGGCAGAACGGGAACAGGCACCGCGGGATATAGATCCAAGTCCCGCGCACTGCGGTCTGAGGTTAAAAGCTCTGAGGGTAGGAGCGGTGCTTC
>CAMAHM010000103.1 GCA_945834535.1 uncultured Sutterella sp.
TCGAGCTGACTGGGTAAGTGTCGGGCAACGACCGAAACAAGTCTTTGCGCTTCTTAACGCAGGACGAAAAAAGCGCACGGCGATTGGGCCGTGCGCTTGTGAGGCAAACCGTTCGAGACGGGACGGTTAGGCAAAGGAAGGCTTTTTCCAGCCCTTGACCCATTCGGGGGGCTCGGGGGTGCCTTCGGAGACCGTGAGGATGTCGTAACCCGTTTCGGTGACGAGGACTTCCAACTCCCACTGCGCCGACAAGCTCTTATCCTTGGTGACGACCGTCCAACCGTCATTGAGCATCGTCAGGTGGCGCCGGCCTGCGTTAACCATGGGTTCGACCGTAAAGATCATGCCCGGTTCAAAACGTGCGGTCGGAATGCTGAGCGGTACGTGCGAGACGTGAGGTTCGGCATGAAACACGCGCCCGATGCCGTGGCCGCCGTATTCGTGCACGATCGACAGCCCGAGAGCGTCGCAGTAGCGCTTGCAGGCGATGCCGATGTCGTTGAAGGTGTTGCCCGGGCGCACGGCTTCAATACCCGACCACATGCAGCCGAAGGCGGCCTGCACGAGGCGGCTACCGGCCACGGTGGGCTTGCCGATGATGAACATACGCGAGTTGTCGCCGAAGAATCCGTCCTTGACGATCGTCACGTCGATGTTGACGATGTCGCCGTTTTTGAGAATCTTCTTTTCGCTCGGGATGCCGTGGCAGATGACGTGGTTGACAGAGATGCAGGTCGAGCGGGGGTAGGGCGTCATGCCTTCAGGCGTGTAGCCCTTGCAGGCAGACTTGGCGCCCAACACGTTTTCGGTGTAGGCGTCCATGAGGTTGTCGAGTTCAAGGGTGCTCACGCCCGCTTTGACAAACGGCGTGATGTAGTCAAGCAGTTGGCTCGACAGGCGTCCGACGCGGCGCATGGCCTCGATTTCTTCGGGCGTGTGAATGGTAATTTTGGGTGCCATGGATTGCTGAAAAATGGTAAGTGTTCAAAAATCTCTAACGCGTTCTGTCAGACAGCACGCTCATACCCATAAGGAAGAGGCAGCAGCGTGACGGCGCTTCCGGCGACCGTCAGGTCGGCGGGAGCGGCTTCGATCAGAGCAATGCCGAGCTGCAAAAGCGCGGCAACGCCTGAAGGCGAGGCACTCGCGTACACAACGACGCCCACGGGTGTGCCCGCAGCATCGAGAACCTCGGTCATGGGAGTCGGAACCGTGTCGCCGTCAAGGCGGGCAAGCGCCGCACGGCGCTGTGTTTTGCCGATGTGCTCAACTCGGGAGACGACTTCCTGCCCCGTGTAGCAGCCCTTGGAAAAACTCACGCCGCCCATGCATTCAAGGTTGATGCCCTGCGGCACGAAGGCGTCGGACGATGCGGCAAAAACCCACGGTTCGCCGGCCGCAACTTCCTGTGCGGGCAGGTCCTTGAGCGCGGGAAGCTCGGTGGCCTGATGTGCGGGGAGAAGAGCCCAGCGCACGGAGCCTGTGAGCCCGAGCGCGCTGCTGGCGTCAGGCGAGGGCGCGGGGCGCGAGAAAGAGAGTTCCCCGGCTTGTGCTTCTTGCGTGAGCGCAACCACCGACAGAGTATCGAGCGGCTCGACCGTGACCTTGCTGCGCAAAACGTACATCTTGAGCCGTTTAACCAGCGCATCGCGCTCGTCGGCCGCAACGATCATCAGAACGGCATCCTCGAGCACCGCCAACCGCGGGGTGGCCAAAAGGCGTCCCTTGGGGGAGCAGAGACCTGCGGGCGTCAAAGCGCCCGGTTTGAGGTGCATCACATCCTGCGTGAGCTGGCCCTGCAGAAAACGCAGACGGTCCTCGCCGCAGATGCGGATGATGCGCAGGGCGTCCAGACGAAAGGACGCGCAAGAAGTCGAAAGAACAGAGCTAGTCATTGAAAAAAGCCTCAGGCATGCTCGCCTATAATGCGTCAGGCGCTATTATCGCGCATCGATCCGCTTTTCATCAGTCTGTCGTTTCCCGTATTTTTGGGCGGGAGGCGGCTTTTTGTCTTTGATTGGTTCTGCCCGTGAGCTTTCGGATGCCCCGTTTTCCCCGTACGCGCTTTATCTGCGGGGTTTTGCTTGACTGCGCTAAGGAGCGCTTGCGCCCTGTGGCCGAGCATTTGCGTCCTGCAGCCGAGCAAATGGAATCGGTTTCAAACGGTGTGCCCCGGCGCCGTATCCGACAATGCTTCTGCGTTGTTCGTCGTCTGATGGGGCTGCCTGCCATCGTCGGTCTGGTCGGAGTTTTGGCGGCTTTGGCCGGCTCTGCCTGGTGGTATTTCAATTCTCCCGTGCGTTTTCCTGCCGATGCGCCTTATGTCGATGTTGTGGTGACGCCCGGTGCATCGGGGCGCGCCATCGCCAATGCGGCGATGAATGCCGGAATTGAGATTTATGACGAAGGCTTTTTGATGGGGCTGCGCCTTACGGGGGCCATGAATTCGATCCATGCCGGTCGCTACCGTATGGTGCCCGGCATGACGCACGCCGATATCGTTGCCAAGCTCGAGTCCGGCGAAGTCGAGTCCTTTGCACTGCGTGTACCCGACGGCGCCACTTTCCGTCAGTTTCGCATGTTGGTGCAGGTCGGCGCGGGACAGGATTACAGTCTCACGGCAGCCGACATGACCGAAGAGCAGATCATGGATGCCGTGGGGGCGCCGGGTATGCATGCCGAAGGGTGGTTTGCCCCCGAGACCTATCACTTTCGCAGCGGCACGACGGATTTGGATCTCTACAGAGCGATCTTCCGCGAGCAAAAATCGCTTCTCAATCGTCTGTGGCAGGACCGCAGTCCGCTTTGCGCGGTGAAAACTCCCTACGAGGCGCTGATTCTGGCCAGCCTCATTGAAAAGGAAACTGGGCGCCCTGAAGACCGCGGGCTTGTCAGTTCGGTCTTCAACAACCGCCTGCGCGCCCGTATGCCGCTGCAGACCGACCCGTCGGTGATCTACGGGCTCGGAGATCAGTTTGACGGCAAGCTCACCAAAAAGCACCTGCAGACGCCGGGGCCCTACAACACCTACCTCAACGGCGGACTGCCGCCGTCTCCCATTTGTCTGCCGAGCCGCGCCTCGCTTGAGGCAGCTCTGCAGCCCGTTAAATCGCATTTTTATTATTTCGTGGCCCGCGGCGACGGGACTTCGCAGTTCTCCAAGTCGTTGCAGGAACACAATCGGGCGGTGGAAAAATACCAAAAGCGTCCGGCTCGCATCGCACGCGCCAAGGCGCTCGCGCAAAAGCGAAAAGAGGCGGCCGGCCAACCTGCCGGCCCCCGACAGTCGGGCGGGCAGCCATAAGGACTTATCATGACGCGAGGCAGGTTCATAACGTTTGAAGGCATTGACGGCGCAGGCAAAAGCACGCAGATTGATCGTCTGCAGGCGCTTCTTGTGGAGCGGGGCATTGAAGTCGTGCGCACCCGCGAACCGGGCGGAACGCCCCTGGCGGAGAAAATCCGTGCTCTTTTGCTGGCGGACGACATGTGCACGATGAGTGAGACGCTGCTCTTTTTTGCGGCGCGCGCCGAGCATATTGCCCGAGTGATTGAGCCCGCGCTCGCACGCGGCGCGTGGGTCCTGTCGGATCGTTTTACGGATGCGACCTACGCCTATCAGGTGGGCGGCAAGGCCTTTGACGGCGCCGCGGTGGAAGCACTTGAGCGGATGGTGCAGGGGCAGCTCAATCCCGACAGGACGGTTCTTTTTGACATTGAGCCACTGGTGGCGGCCGAACGCCTTGCCAAGGCACGCGCAGCCGACCGATTTGAGCGCGAAAGCGTCGATTTTTTCCGACGTGTCCGCGAGGCCTATCTTGATCGCGCCCGCCGCAACCCCGAGCGCTTTTTCATTGTGGACGCGGCACAGTCACCCGAGGACGTGAGTCGAGCGCTTTTAACGGAGGCGCAAGGATGGCTGTAACTCCCTGGCCCTACCCCTGGCAGAAGGCGCTTTGGCAGGAATTAAACGGCCTGCGCGAACGTCTGCCCAACGGCGTACTCGTCTACGGCAGCCGCGGTTGCGGTACTTTTGAGGCGGCTGCCGCCTTTGCCGCATCGCTTTTGTGCGAGCATCCGGCCTCGGACGGCGCGCCCTGCCGCGCCTGCCACGGCTGCGCCATGGTCTCGGCGCACACGCATCCCGACCTGCAGTACGTGGTGAGCGAATTTGAAAGCGTTCCGCGTGAGCTCCCGTACGTGAGCGCAGATCGAAGCAGTGCGGACAAAAAGACGCTGACGCGAGAAATTTTGATTCATCAGACCCGCGCGCTCACCGATTTTCTCAATCTCAAAAGCCACGAAGGCGGCCGACGCGTGGTGCTCGTCTATCCGGCCGACATGATCCGTGCCGAAGCAGCTGCTTCGCTTTTAAAGAGTCTTGAGGAACCGCCGGAAAATCTCGTCTTCATTCTGGTAGCCGATGGAATCGACCGCGTGCTGCCCACCATCCGTTCGCGCTGCCGATTGGTGCATGCAGCAACGCCTTCGCGAGAGGCTTCGCTTGCGTGGCTGCGTGAGCAGGGGCTTGAGGACGCCGAGCAGCGCCTTGTCAACGCGGGAGGTATGCCCGTGACGGCCGCTCAGGGGGATGCACGCTTTGAGATGGAGCCCGATGTGCGGGCCAAGTTTCTTGATCTGCTCGCCCTCGGCCGGGCGGGCAATATGGCCCATATTGCCCGGGCTGTACCCAAGTTCGGCGCTCCTTC
>CAMAHM010000104.1 GCA_945834535.1 uncultured Sutterella sp.
CGCCCCCGCCGAGTCTGACGCAAAATAATGCGGCAGTGCGTCGCGCCGACAGTACCAACACCCGAAAATCCTCTGCGGTTTTCGGGTGTTTTGTTTGCCTAAGAGGCGATGCCAAAAAGAGGCCTGCCTCCCAAATCGGGAAAAGCAGGCCGCCCAAGAGGAGAAGTGGGTTTGCGGGCGCCTGTCAGAGCCACTGCGCCCGCGAAGAATCCGTCGGTTTATTCCATCCGTTAAGGAACCTTGATGCCTTTGAATTCGTGGCATTCGTCGCAGGCAAGCACCGGCTTCTTGTGCCCGCGGTGGCAGGCACCGCAATCGGGATCCTCGAGGTGGGAAGCGTGCGGGTTGATGTCCTTGCCGTCCGTACGGGCAGCCAGCTTGTCGTAACTGCCGTGGCAGGCCAGACACTGCTTGGAGCCGACGGCCTTGGGGGGCATCGTCTGGTGGCAGGCTTCACACTTGCCCACACGATCCATGTGTCGATCGGCAAGAAGCTTGTCGGCTGCACCGGCAGCACTGAACAAGGGCAGGCAGAGCAACGCAACAAGTGCTGTTTTCTTCATGATGGTTCCAAAAGATTTCCGAAAGAAAGAAGGGGCTATTGAGATCCCCCGGGAGAACGGCCCGCTGCTCAATGCGGACCGTCTCCGGGAAAACTCAATAGGAGAGGGACTGGATACGAGGCTTATTAAGACCAGCGCTTTTCACCGGCCACGGTGCGACCGGCAATACGGCCGAACACGCAGGCTTCGGAGTTGTTCGTGGCACCCTGGTAGATGTGACCCCACATCGAACCGAGTTCGCCGGCGCTGTAAAGACGCGGAATCGGACGGTTGAAGGGATCGAGCACCTGGCCGAGCTTGTTGCGGCGCGGACCGCCCTGGGTGTTGAGGATGGTCGGGTACAGGGCGGCAGCGTAGTAGGGACCGGCACCGAGCGGACGCGACACCACGGGAGCTTCGCGGCCTTCGAAGGCAATTTTGCCCTTCTTGACGAGCGCACGGCCGAAGTCCTTGTCGGCACCGGCGTTGATCTGGCTGTTCCACCGCTTGACGGTTTCCACGAGGTTTTCAGCAGGAACGTTGATCTTGCGAGCGAGTTCTTCGAGCGTATCGGCCTTGACGATCACGCCCTTTTCGATTTCGACGCTGTTGTCCTTGGACCACTTGTAGCCTTCACGGTTCAGAGCGTAACCCGAGGTAGCGCCGCCGATAATCGGACCGCGCTGACGGGCTTCTTCGTCGAACACCACGTAGCAGGGAATGCGCGGATAGCGATGCTTGATCGGATCGAGCATGTTTACGCCGTAGATGCAGGTGTGGTTGTCCATCTTTTCGTTGGCAAAGCGCTTGCCGTCCTGGTCAACGTAGATGTGCGAAGGAGCGAGCATGTTGATCTGCAACGCGGTCTTCAGCCCGGGCACGACGAGACCGAGCGGGCAGCTCAGAGCGTTCATGTGCCACAGATCGGCACCGGCAGCCTGCGCCATGCGGATGCCGTCGCCCGTGTTGCCGGGATGGCCGAGACGATGGAACTTCTGACCCATGGTGTGGTTCGAGAGCATCACGTCGTCGAATTCGAAGCCGCCCGTTGCGAGCACGACGCCGCGGCGAGCCTTGACGGCGCACTTCTTGCCGTTGATCTGCACGTAGACGCCGAGCACTTCGTCATTGCGGGTGATCAGTTCAAGAGCGCGGGCGTTGTAAACCACCGGCACCTTGCGCACCGTTTCCACTGCGTAGCGGTAGTTGTTGAAGAGCATGTCGCCGCCGCGGGTCTTTTCGCCGCGAGGCGTGCGGAAACGCCACTTGTCGATGGCATCGGATTCGGGAATGTTCTGGAAGCCGGCGTGTCCGTAGATGTAGAGCTTCTGGTCGGGCTTGAGGGACATCAGGAAGTCCTTGGACTTCATGGCTTCGTCCACAAACGCCTGCAGCAGCTCGTCGTCCTTCTGCGAGTTGGCGAAGTCGTACGTTTTAGCGAGGTAGGTGTAAGCACGGTCACGGTTGTTCGGAATCATCATGCCGCCCGAGCTGACGGCCGTGTTGCCGCCGCCCTGCGCCGACTTTTCAAAAATCACAACATCGGCGCCGGCATCCTTGGCGGTAATGGCCGCACAGGCACCCGCTCCGCCGTAACCGAGAATCACCACGTCGTGCACGCGATCCCACTTGGCGGGAAGCTTCTTGGCAGGGGCCGCTTCGGCCTGCGTCACGATGCCCGCCGTCGCAGCAGTCGCGATCATGCCCTTGAGGAAGGTACGCTTGGAAACTTGCATTTTGTCTCTCCTTGGTTGGGTTGTTGAGTTCGCGGGAAGCAGTCCCGCTCAACCATCGGAGCGCATTGTCGGATGCGGCACTACCTAAGTAGTTTGCAGATCTGCAAGAAAGTCCAAGATCGTCGGCGTCACTTCTCCAAACCCAAACCGGCCATAAAACTGTTGAGCTGCGCCAGCGTCTTAATCTGCAGCGTGCGCATGGCCGAAGCCCGGTGATTTTCAATCGTACGCACACTGTTGCCAAGCCGCTCGGCCACCTCCTTGTTAAGGAGACCCATGGCAATAAAACGCAGAACCTGCTTTTCCTTGTCGGTGAGCGCATCCCACCGTTTGCGAGCTTCGAACGCGTCGATCTCGAGCACTTCAAACCCGGCGGCGGAGCGCTTGACGGACTTGGCAACCGCGGCCAGAAGGCGCGCGTTGTCTACCGGCTTTTGCAGAAATTCGACCGCCCCCTTCTGCACCGCCGATACGGCCATGTCGATCGTGCCGTGTCCGGTGAGAAAAATGATCGGCAGATGAATGGCGCGCTGCACCATTTCCTGCTGCAACTCGAGCCCGGTCATTTCCGGCATGCGGATGTCGAGCACAAGGCATCCGGGCATACTCGGCGTATCCTCGACAAGAAAGCGTCGAGCGCTTTGATAGGTCTTGACTTTCCAGCCTTCGGACTCAAGCAGAAATGCCAGACTTTCGCACATATCCTCATCGTCATCGACGATGCGCACAAGAGATCCAAAATGCATGATGAGGCCTCATGAGGGGGTCTTCGTTTTTTCGGCAATCGGCAGACGCACGCTTACCGACAGTCCTCCGGCGTCGGGACGCGCAAAATGCACTCGGCCGCCCAAATCTTCCGTAAGACTCGTCACGATGGACAAACCGAACCCCAGTCCGTCGCGGCGGGTTGTCTGAGCGGCGGCGCGGGCGATGGCCTGCCAGCGATCATCGTCGATCTTCGGGCCGTTGTCCATCACCGTGAGTTCGACTTCACGCCCGATCGCCTCAAGCGTGATGCGTATCATCGGATTTTTGGTGCCCTCAAGCGCCTGCACGGCGTTGTTGACGAGGTTGATCAAAATGATTTCGATTTCGAGTCGGTTGACTTCAACCCAAACGTCCCCCGCACGATTTTCCCAAAGCAGCTGCACCCCCCGCAACGAGGCCTTCAGATCCCGCACGGCGCGGGCGGCAACCGCAGACAGGTTCTGAACGCTGCGCTGGCGTTCACCCTTGGAGTAGCCGCGCACCTGATCGACAACATCGGAAGCCTTGCGAATCTGGCGGTCCATCTTTTCAAGGGTGGAGGCAAGAAGTTCCTGATCGCACTCCCCGTTTTCCAGCCTGCGACGCAGCGTGAAGCAGTAGGCCGAAAGACTCCCCAGAGGCTGCTTGAGGTCATGCGCGATCATCGAACACATCTGCCCAATCAGTCCGACCTTTTCGATTTTTCGGATTCGTTCCTTCACAGCGTCTGCAATCCGACGCAACCTCTGCTCGCGCTGCATGGAATGCGTGAGCTCGGCCGTACGCTGATGCACCAGAAATTCGGTCCGAATCCCATGGGCAATCAAACCTGCAATGAAGAATGCGACCAACATGATGAAAGGCCAGTACTCAAACAAAAAGCGCTTGAGACTGAACTGACGCAGGTAGGCAAAGGGCCCCACCTTGAGGTCCCTGAACAGGGCATCGACCTTGATGAAGTCCGTGGCCACCGACCAATGCAGGTTCTCCGCCACGGGGGCCATAGAAAAGATTTCCGCCAGCACCTTGCGACTCATCTCGGGCGTCGCACGAGGCGTGGCGGCAAACGTCCAGTTGGGATAGAGATCCGTGGAACGCAAGCAGCGAAGGCCCGCCTGCACGGGCTTGGGATCGAGCACCCTGAAGTGGCCCGATTCCAGGAGCCCGGAGCGCTCCAACACGCACGTGCGCACGATGCCGACATCGGCTTCTCCACGCCTGACGGCTTCAAGAACCGGCAGGGCGCCGTGCCCGAGAAACTTTGCCTCTCTAAAAAAATCGTCGGGATCGATGCCGCGGGCGTGCAGTTCTCCCAAAGCAACCTGCCAACCCGTGAACGCCGTCGGGTAGTTGGCCGCCACTATTTTGCCGCGCAGGTTTTCGATGTGTCGCAGCTCGGGCCTTGCGGAGGAAACCACAAAAACACTGCCTTCGGCTCGATTGGGGTCGGGCGCTTCCTTGGATGCGAGGGTCGCCAAATCGCGCAGGCCGAACCCTTCAATCAGAAACCTGCGATAGTTGCCGGCCGAAGAAAGGACGAAATCGAGGTTCTTTTGCCGCAGTTCAAACTGCAGGCGATCGAGCGGCAGGCGGTGCA
>CAMAHM010000105.1 GCA_945834535.1 uncultured Sutterella sp.
TTCCTCAACATCTCTTCCGAACGAGCGGGAAAACCCTATAATCCCTGTCAATTTCCACGTTCCCGTCCATGACGCGGGATGTGTTCACGCAACCAATCAGCCCTGTTTTCGCACAACCGCGTGGCAGGCAAGGGTAGGTTGTTGCCCGTTTTTTTTGAGCCAGAAAGGGGACGCTCACCATGACGATCCAAACTTATGAATTTGCCTACGGCCGCGGCACCAAGCGCTTTGAGCTTGATGACGCTCACGTACTCAAGGAGGTGCGCACGCGCGACTTTGAAGTGATGCAGGACATCGAGGGCGGTGTCCTTGAAGCCGTGCGCAACCCGATCGGGTGCGAGTCGCTCGACAAAATCATCAAGCCCGGCGACACGGTGGCCTTCATCTGCAACGACCCCACCCGCGTGGCCAACAGCTTTGACTTCATGCCGGTGCTCGTGAACGAAATGAACCGTTTGGGCGTCAAGGACGAAGACATGTGCGTCGTCTTTTCGCTGGGCACGCACCGCGACATGACCGAAGCCGAAATGCGCGAAGGCATCGGCGAAGAAGTCGCCTCGCGCCTGAAGATGTACAACTCGACATGCACGGTGGACGAAGACTTTGAATACTTCGGCACCACGAGCCGCGGCACCCCCGTGTGGATCAACAAGCACCTGTGCCACGTCGATCACGTCATTCTGACGGGCACCATCGTGCACCACTACTTCTCGGGCTACGGCGGCGGCCGCAAGGCCATTCTCCCGGGGTGCGCCGCCATGGAAACGGTGCGCGTCAACCACAGCTTCATGCTCGATGAAAACGCAGGCCTCGGCCGCACTACGGGCAACCCCGTTTATGAAGACCAGATGGAAGGCGTAGCGCTTTTTGCCAAGGGCCGCTCGCTCTTTCTCTTCAACGCCGTCCTGAACGCCAAGCACCAGTTCCTCAAGATGTTTGCGGGCGACTACATCGCCGCACACAAGGAGGCCTGCAAGTTCGTCGACGAAGTCTACGGTTGCGTGATCCCCAAGGAAGCCGACCTCGTGATCGCCTCCTGCGGCGGCTACCCCAAGGACATCAACGTCTATCAGATGCAAAAGACGATGGACAACGCTGCCTGCGCCGTCAAAAAGGGCGGTGTGGTGATTCTGCTCGCCGACTGCGAAGAAGGCTCGGGCTCCAAGCTCCTTGAAGAGACTTTCCGCCGTCTGCGCACGCCCGAAGCCATCAAGGCCGAACTTGAAAAGAACTTCCGCATCGGCGCCAACAAGGCATTTGCCGTGTCGCGTCCCATTTCGCGCGCCCGCTTCATTCTTGTGACGAGCCTTGACCGTCAGCTCGCCAAAGACATGCTCTTTACGGCTGCCGTCGATACGGTTGAAGAAGCTCTGGCGATTGCCCGCGAATACGTCGGCGACACGCCCGAAGTGATTCTGATGCCCGAGGGCAGCCTCACGGTGCCGCGCGTCGAGTAATCTCTGAGTGCACAAAGGTGTCCCTTTGCATGGGACACCCCTTTTCTCTTTTTTCGACGGTGCCTCCGATCATTCGGAGTGCGCCGTCGTGGTGTCTTGATTTCCCATGCATTCGCCCACCCCCTGCATCCGCTTTGACGACGCGCGCGACGCGCGTATCGGACTGCCCGAAGCCGTCTTTTGCGAAGGAAAACCCCTGCGAGCGCTCAAAACACTGCTCGAGCGCTTTGCCGAACCGCAGAGTGCGCCGATTCTTTTCACGCGGCTTGCGGCCGATGTGTTTGACGGCATGCCCGAATCCTTGCGCAGCGCCTACGACTACGATGCTCTTTCCCGCACGGCCTGGAACCGCTCGAAACCTGCGCACGCGCAGGGGCGCGCCGCGATCGTGAGCGCCGGCACGGCCGACGGCTTTGTAGCCCGCGAAGTTTCGCGCACCCTCACCTACCTGGGTTGGAGCAACGAGCGCTTTGAAGACTGCGGCGTCGCGGGCCTGTGGCGCATCCAAGGGCAGATTGCACGCATCAATGAAGCCGACGTGGTGGTGGTGGTCGCCGGGCTCGACGCAGCGCTGGCAAGCGTTGTCGGGGGGCTCACATCCAAGCCGATTTTTGCCGTCCCGACCTCGGTCGGCTACGGCGTGGCAGAAAAAGGCACCGCGGCCCTCTATTCAATGCTCTCTTCGTGCGCACCGGGCGTTGCCGTGCTCAACATCGACAACGGGTACGGTGCCGCCTGCGCGGCCGCCCGCGTGCTGCGCGCCGTTTTTGAACGCTCTTCCTGCTAATCATGTCCAACGCCCTTTTTGAGTCAGCGCACCCGACTCTGACCGTGCGCATTCATGCGGGTCTCAATGCCGCGTCCTTCCTGGCCGGGCTTCTTGCCGTCACGGGCGTCACGCGTTTTGTGCCCGCGCAGCAGCTGCTGGAAAACTGCTTTCCCGGAGTTGAGGCCAAACTTGCCTTTGTGCCGCGCTCGGTAGCGGGCATCAGCGGCGTGACGTGCCGCTTTGAAACGCCCGCTCCCAAGGGTCACGTGCACACGACCCCCGCGCAGATTCTGGCTTTCTATGAAACGAGCCGCCTGTCGGAAACAGGGCTTTTGCTTGCACGCTCGATTTGGACGACGCTTGCGCAGGCCGAAGCGCGCGTGCACGGAGCTTGCCCTGATGAAGTGCACTTTCATGAAGTGGGCAGGCTCTCCAACATTCTTGCCGTGGGCCTGATTGCCGAGCTTTTTGCGGGCCTTGCTCCCGAGCGCTTTGTTGTTTCCCCGATACCCGCGGGCGACACGGTGGTGCGCTGCGCTCACGGACTCGTGCCCTACCCTGCCCCATCGATGTTGGCGATGCTCGACGGCGTGACGGTACGCGGCTACGCGGGGTCGGGCGAGCCCGTCACCCCCACGGGGCTAGCCATCGTGCGGGGTCTGGAAGCCGAATTCGGCAGCTGGCCCGTTATGCAGGTGCAAAAACACGCCACCGCCTTTGTCCCGAACGGCATTTTTGAAAACACGCCCAACGGCCTCATCTTTGCCTTGGGCCGCTCGTAGGCCGCATGCAAAATCCCCGAGGCGAAAAGACTAAACCTCGGGGACACAGTTGTTTTTCGGGGGCGATCCTTTGGGGGCGCCCCTTTTCAATATTGTTTAGAACGGCAGTTCAAGCGTCGGATCCACCGACTTGAGGAAGGCGCCGAAACGCGCCTTGATGCGCTCGAGCGCTTCGGGCGTATCCCCCTCAAGACGCAGCACCACGACGGGCGTCGTGTTGGAGGCGCGCGCCAGGGCAAAGCCGTCGGCAAATTCCACGCGCAGCCCGTCGATGAGGATCACGTCCTCGGCGTCGTCAAACCGGGCGGCGGCACGGATTTTTTCGATAAAGCGCTTGTTTTCGCCTTCACGCATCTTGATCTGCAGTTCAGGCGTATTGACGGCCGTGGGCAGAGCGTCGAGCACTTCGGAGGGCTTCTCGCTGCGGCTCAGGATTTCGAGCAGACGGGCCCCCGCGTAGGCACCGTCGTCAAATCCCGGCCAGCGTCCGTCATTAAAAAAGAGGTGTCCGCTCATTTCACCCGCAAAAGGCGCTCCCGTTTCACGCAGACGGGCCTTCACAAGCGAGTGGCCCGTGGCGCTGATCGTCGGCACACCGCCGTGCTCGCGAATCCAAGGCACGAGCGCACGGGTGCACTTGACGTCGTAAATGATCTGGGCGCCGGGGTGACGGGTGAGGATATCGGCGGCAAAAAGCATCATCTGACGGTCGGGGTAAATGATGGCGCCCGACTTGGTCACCACGCCGAGGCGATCGCCGTCACCGTCAAAGGCAAGGCCCAGTTCCACATCGCTCGTCTTAACGACCTCGATGAGTTCGGTAAGGTTCGCGGGCTTGCTCGGATCGGGATGATGGTTGGGGAAGTGTCCGTCCACTTCAAAGTAAAGCTCGCGCACCTCGGCTCCAAGAGCCGCAAAAAGGCGCCGTGCCATGGGACCGGTCACGCCGTTGCCGCAGTCGACGGCAATCTTCATGCCGCGGGCAAGTTTGACGTCGTCCGTGACGGTCTTGAGGTAGGCCTCGAGCACGTCGACTTCTTCGATCGTGCCCGGCACTTCGGCCGTGATCACATCGCCCGCTTCGATCGCGTCGGCAATGCTGGTGATGCCTTCGCCAAAAAGCGTCAGACCGCCCAGCATCATCTTGAGACCGTTGTATTCGGCAGGGTTGTGCGAGCCCGTGACGGCTACGCCCGAGCCGTTGTCAAAATACTTGGTGGCAAAGTAGAGCACGGGGGTGGGCACCATGCCGATATTCTTGACATCGACGCCGGTCGAAGCGATGCCCTGCATGAGCGCTGCGGCCAGACTCGGCCCCGAAAGACGGCCGTCGCGACCGACGCACAGGCTGCCAATCCCCTGACGGCGGGCACGGGTGCCGAGCACCTGTCCCACGGCCCGCGCCACCTCTTCGGTGAGCGTCTCTCCCACGATGCCTCGAATGTCGTAAGCTTTAAAAATACTGCGGTCTAACTGCATGCAAATCCTCCAATTGCGGCGTCTTCGGGTCAACACCTGCTCAGCCGAGCAACGTTTGACGCCGTCCCGTAAGCTTGGAAGCCATTCTACGCACACAGACAAATGCCGCACCTTTTTGGGGAATC
>CAMAHM010000106.1 GCA_945834535.1 uncultured Sutterella sp.
ATCAAACATCAAAAAAATCGTGCAGGATGGCGTCCGAGAGCTCACTCAGACCGGGCGTGGAGAGCGTTCGGGGATAGTCCCACGGCACGCTGTAGGCGTGGGTGATGCCGCCTTCTTCCAAACGATAGATGTTCTGCGACAGCAAAACGGCTTCGGTAACGTCGTGCGTCACGAGCACGGTCGTCACGGGGCGGCTTTGATAGATGCGGATGAATTCGTCATAAAGCTGTCGGCGCGTGAGTGCGTCCAGAGCGCTGAAGGCTTCGTCAAGCAGCAGCACGTCGGGTTCGCTCACGAGGGCCCGCGCAAGGCCCACGCGCTGACTCATGCCGCCCGACAGTTCGGCCGGCATGGCTTGGGCGGCATGCGACAGTCCCGTCAACGCGAGAACGTTGGCGACTTTGCTGCGGCGCTCGGCCGCGGGAAGATGGCGCACGGCGACCGCCACGTTGTCTTCAACGCTCATCCAGGGAAAAAGGCGGTGCTCCTGAAAAACGATGGAAAGACGCGGCTGCGCGCGGCGCCCGAGGGCATCGGTAAAGACAATGCCGCCCGCGTCGGGCGTTTCAAGACCCGACAAAAGCCGCAGCAGCGTGGTCTTGCCGCAGCCGCTTTTGCCGATGACGGCCGTCACCGACCCCGCAGCCATCGTGAGATTGAGATCGTCAATGGCCGTGACGATGCGGCCTGCGGCCTCAAAGCGCTTGGTGAGGCCGGTGAGCGTAATGCCGATCATGCCTGCCTCCTGATGCGGCGCGTGGCAGCCTCTACGACGCGCGAAATCACACGGTCGGCGGCAATGCCGAGCACAACGATCGTCACGATGCCCACAAAGACGACGTCGGTTTTGCCGAATTCAGCCGATTCGGAAATAAGAAACCCCAGGCCCGAAGAAGCGGCAATGAGTTCGGCTCCGACGAGCGCACGCCAGCTGTAGCCGAATCCCAGACGCAGTCCCGTGAGGATGCCCGGCAACGCCGCAGGCATCGTCAGAAGGCGAAAGGTTTCGGCCGCAGTGAACTTCAAAAGACGTGCGACGTCCTTGAGTTTGGGGTCAACGTGGCTCACGGACGAGAGCGTGTTGAGATACACGGGGAAAAAGCTCGACAGAAAGACGATGGCAATTTTCGGCGCCTCGTCGATGCCGAGCCACAAAATGAGCACGGGGATGAGAGCAAGGGGCGGCGTCAGGCGCAACGCCTCAATGACGAAACCGAAAAAACGCCCTGCAGCGGGTTTGGCGGCAAACCAGATGCCCAGCGTCACGCCGACCACAGCCGAAAGGGCAAAGCCCGTGAGCGTGCGCATGGCGCTCATGCCGATGTGGCGCGCCAACTCTCCCGAAGCTGCAAGATCGACAAAGGCGTTCAGAACCATGCCCGGCGCGGGCAGCAGAATCGAGGCAATGCCCGCGTGCTCGCCCGCCCAGTACCAGGCCGCTAGCAAAAGAGCGGGAATGATGAAGGCCGTCAGTCGTTGCATGCGCGTCAGAGTCCAAAGGAAATCGGCCGCTATGGAACGCAAACGACCGAGGCAGCCCGAAGACGGCCGTCGGTCGTTGTCAACAAGCGGCAGAGCAGATGCAACACGCTCAGCGGGCGTCGCTTGCGCGGAAGCGCTTTTCAAGGAAACTCACGATGCGCGTGATCGAGAGTGTCATCACGAGGTACAGCACGGCCACGGCCGACCAGATTTCGAGTGAGCCGTAGGTTTCGGAAATGATGAGCTGGCCCGAGCGGGTCAGTTCTTCAAAGCCGATTACGGACACGAGCGAAGAGTCCTTGAGCATGGCGATGAATTCGTTGCCGAGCGGCGGAATGATGCGCTTAAAAGCCTGCGGCAGGATGATAAAGCGCATTGTCTGGCCCCAGGTCATGCCCAGCGACAGACCGGCGCGCATCTGACCGATTTCGATCGACTGAATGCCGGCGCGGAAGATTTCGGCTACGTAGGCGCCCGAATTGATGGAACACGCCGCTACGGCTGCGACGAACGGATCAATGCGCTGGCCGATGATCACGGGCAGCGCAAAGTAGATGATAAAGATCTGAACAAGGAGCGGGGTGCCGCGGATGAAGTCCACGTAGACCTTGGCAAGAATGCGCAGGGGCAAAAAACCGGACAGCTGCGCCAGAGCCGCCACAAGACCGAACACCAAACCCAGACCGACGGCCATGGCCGTGATTTCAAGCGTCACCAGTGCGCCCTGCAGCAGCAGAGGGAAAGAGGAGGTGATCAGCGAAATGTCAAATTCCATGAGGGGACCCCGCGACATGCCCCGACACGGGGCTCAAGGTGAAATGGATGCGCGATAAAGCGCGAAAAACTTTCGCCGCCGCACACGCATCTGCGATGAAAAAAGCGCCGCAGCGAAGCGGTACACGACAAAAAAAGACCGACTCCGAGGCGGCAGGCAGAAGTCTGCGTCCGACAAAAGAACAATAGGAAAAATTATAGGCGAAGGTTTCTTGAGCCGTGGCAAGGTTTGCGCGGCAAGCAAAAAAAGCGGCTCGACGACAGAGGTCGAACCGCTTGAAAACCACAGTCGAGGAGTTTATTTGGGAGCCGCGCCGAACCACTTGCGGTAGATGTTGGCGTATTCGCCGTCGGCCTTCATGTCCGAAAGCGCCTTGTCAAATTTCTTGTGCAGTTCGGCGTTGTTTTTGGCCAGCGCGATGCCGAATTCTTCCGTGTTGAGCTCGTTGGGCAGCTGATAAAAGCGTTTGGCCGTGCTTGCGCGCGACTTCAGAAAGTAGCTGTTGACGGGCTTGTCACCGATCACGGCGTCGCAACCGCGGTTGCCGAGTTCCATGAAGGTTTCGGCCACGGTGTTGAAGATCTTGACCTTGGCGCCGGGCACCTCCTGTGCACGCATGGCGCCCGAGGTGCCGATCTGTGCACAGATCGTGCAGTTGTTGAGGTCCTCAACATTGACGATGCGCTTTTTGTCTTCGGAGCGAATGAGCACCGTCAGGCCCGACAGATAGTAGGGTTGCGTAAAGAGAACCTTCTTGGCGCGCTCTTCGGTGATGGTGAAGGCCGATGCGCCCACGTCCACGGTGCCCGTCATCAGCGCCGGGATGATGGCGTCAAAGCCCATCGAATTGATTTCGATGGAGTAGCCCAGGCGTCGTGCAATCGCCTTGACGATGTCAATGTCAAAGCCGACCGTCTTGCCGTTTTTGGAATCGAAGAATTCAAAAGGCGGGTACGTGGCTTCGCAGCCGATGCGAAGGATCGAGCCGGTCGGAGCGGCGTAGGCGGCGGTGAGGGTGCAGGTCGCAAGCACGCCTGCCATCAGGGTTTTGAGCTTCAAAACTGTCTCCCAAAGGATGGGGCGCACTAAGGCGCCCGCAGCACATTGCATGGACCGTCCCGGGATACACGGACAAAGGGACGGAAGGTCGATTCGGTGCCGCACGCCGAGCTCGAAACGCCCGAGGAGCGCCTCACCCGATCGAGGGGGGTACGAACACTGAAATTGTGATCACTCTATAGGACTGAAGCCTTGATTTCTATAGGGCGGATGTCGGACGGGAAATGTGCTTAGGGGCTATATCGCACTCTTTTTGTGCAAGGACAACGGGAGTGGGAGAAAGCGCCTGCGGGAAGTAAAAATAACGCCCGGCTGCAGCGCGTTGCAGTCGGGCGCAGAAAGTTTGCGTGGGGCGTGCGCTTTTCAGATTAGGGAGCGCGGCCGAACCACTTGCGGTAGATCTTTTCGTATTCGCCGTCGGCCTTCATGGCCGTCAGAGCATCGTTGACTTCTTTAAGAAGTGCGGGGTTGTTCTTGGCGACGGCGATGCCGAACTCTTCGGCGTCAAGCTGTTCGGGCAGCTGGTAGAAGCGCTTGCTGGTGTTGGGACGGGCCTGCAGGAAGTAGTCGAAGATGGGCTTGTCGCCGATCACCGCATCGCACCCCTTGTTGCCGAGCTCGATGAAGACTTCGGAAATCGAGTTGTAAACCTTGACCTTGGCGCCGGGTACCTTGGCGGCGCGCATGGCGCCCGAAGTGCCAATCTGCGCGCAGATGGCGCAGTTTTTAAGCGAGTCGATCGAGGTGATGCGCTTCTGGTCGGCCTTGCGGATCAAAATGGCCAGACCCGAGAGGTAGTAGGGCTGAGCGAAGTCGACTTTTTCGGCGCGCTCGGGCGTGATCGTCACGGCCGAAGCGAGCGCGTCCACGCTGCCCGTCATCAGAGCCGGAATGATGGAATCAAAGCCCATCGACACAATCTTGACCGTGCGGCCCGTGCGGCGGGCGATGGCGTCCATGATGTCGACGTCAAAGCCGACCGTCTTGCCCGACTTGGAGTCGAAGAATTCAAAAGGAGGATAAGTGGCCTCACAGCCGACGCGCAGAACGTTGCCGGTGCCTGCCGCATGCGCGGCGCCGAGGGTGCAGACGCAAAGGGCCGCAGCCAACAGGTGTTTGAGTTTCAAGATGGGTCTCCGATAAAAGAAGCCTGAAACTATAGACGAAATTGGCCGCAAATGCCCGTTTTGCGGCACTGAGGGCGCTCGGCGATGATGCTGAGGTGACGCGCTTTCACTTTTTCTTTGGGATGGGAAAATCGGCTAAAACCTGCTTTTTTTGTCGGGTATTTT
>CAMAHM010000107.1 GCA_945834535.1 uncultured Sutterella sp.
AAGCAACAAGACCCGCGCGCTTATCCGCGAACTCTACGATCTGCGTAAAGGCGACGAGGTCTACATTGACGGCACGGAAATGGCTCAGATTCTGGCGGTCAACGGCGTCATTCCGCGCGCCCAGTTCAACGCCCTGCTGCGCGAACTCATTGACGAGCTCAAGGCAGCCGGTGAAACCGTTAAACCGCGCGCCCGCCTGATGTTCATCTCCGGTCACGCCAACACCCTTGAACTCATGAAGGTGATGGAAGGCCAAGGCGGTGTTTTCGTCACCGATTTTGAAGCCAACGGTCTGCTCACGGCCTGCTGCGACATTCCCGCCACGGACAACCCCGAGGCTGCGCTGTGTGACTGGTACTTCAACATCAGACCCGCATCGCCCCGCGCCTTCGGCACGCAGGACGCCCGCATGGCCAAGTACCTCGAAGTCATCCGCGACTTCCGCGTCGACGGCGTCGTCACCGCCCGTCTGACCATGTGCGACGTCTGGGCTTTCGAGCAGTACATCACCAAGCATCTCTTTGAAGCCGAAGAGATCCCGAGCATGGAACTCGAAGTCAATTACATCCTCGACGGCGAAGGACAGATCCGCACCCGCGTGCAGGCCTTCGTCGAAAGCCTTACCTGCTGACAGGAATTGGCGCGATACCGAAAATTAGGAGACTATGATGAGCAAATACCAAACGGGTCTTGAACGCCGCATGGAATATCGTGAGCGTCTGGGCGGCATCTCCGCGATGCTGCACGGTCTGCCCGCTGAACAGCAGAACCCCGTTCAGATCGCCATGATCGATCTGCTGCGCCAGTACAACGAGGATCTCATTGACGCTGCCGTCAACCATAAGCCCCTCGTGTGCACCTGGTACGGCAACTCGCAGGAAATTTTTGCGGGCATGGGCATCCGTTACTACAACCCGGTGATGGAACTGATGTTCAACCTTCAGTTCACCGACTATGCCGATGCCAAGGAGTGCGATCACTTCGCGCTTGACGACAAGATCTGCTCGCTGGTGCGCTACGCCGTGTGGTCGATTGAAAATCGCGTGCACTGCAAGCCTCAGGCCTTCATCTGCATGCTCGAGCCCTGCGACGGCCAAACGATGCTCCATCAGGCCTTCAGCCGCTCCGACTACCTCAAGGATGTGCCCTACTTCGCCATCGATCCAGGCTACGGGCATGACGACAAGGATTTTGCCTATGTTGCCGCCCAGCTCAAGCAGATGATCCCCTTCCTTGAAAAGCACACGGGTGCGAAGTACGAATTTGAAAAAGTCGCCGCGCTGGTGCAGGAAACCAACAAGCAGTACCGCATCTGGGCTGAGGTCAATGAATGCATCAAGGCCTCGCCCTGCCCGATGCCCGCTTTTGCCGTGCCCGACGTATTCTGGGCGCTCACGCAGCATCTGCCTGCCGGTGCACCGCAAGCAACGGCCCTCATGCAAGCCGTTCTCGGCGTGTGCAAGCAGAACGTGGCCAACCATGTCGGCCCCGTGATGAACGAACAGATCCGCATCCTGTGGCCCGACCTCAACCCCTTGTGGGGCGACAAGCTCGGTGCCTGGCTTGCCAAGGAATGGAACGCCACCGTCGTGCAGACCTTCCAGGGTGCCACCCCCTACACGGAAGTCGACACCTCGAGCGAAGAAGCCATGCTCTTTGGTCTGGCACGCCGCAACATCTCCGAAGTGCCCATGATCCGTCAGGGTCGCGGCTGGGTGGACGTGTTCGAAGAAGACGTCACTTCGCTCATCAACGACTACAACATCAATGCCGTGGTCTTCCCGGGACACATGGGCCACAAGGATCAGTCCGGCACGGGCGTGTTCCTCAAGCGCATCTGCCGTGACCTTGATGTGCCGTGCATCACGCTGACGACGAGTCTGTTTGACGAACGCTACACCTCGCTTGACAAGGTGCAGAACGATCTGTCGAACTTCTTCTCGGCTGTGGGCTTTAAGCGCAACAAGGCCTAATCAAGCAACTTCGTGTGCATCCGCGTCGACCGCTCGGCGGCGCGGGGCACACGCGCAGAACGAAAACGAACGAAAGGGACCACACACATGACGATTTACGCAGGGTGCGATGTCGGCTCGACGACCGGCAAGGTTGTTCTCATCGACGAAAACGAAAACATTCTCGGCTACTCCATCGTGCGTTCGGCACGCGGCCCGCAGGCGACAGCCGATAAAGCCATGGCACTCGCGCTTGAAAGCGCCAAGCTTCCCGCGGACACCCCCATTGCCTATATGGTCAGCACCGGCTACGGGCGTACCCACATCGAAGGCATGAACGAGGATATTTCCGAAATTTCCTGCCACGCACGCGGCGCCATCCACTGCAATCCCGACGTGCGCACCATCGTTGACATCGGCGGGCAGGACAGCAAGGTGATTTCCGTCACCAAGAGCGGACGTGTGGCCGAATTTCAGATGAACGACAAATGCTCGGCAGGCACCGGGCGCTTTTTTGAAGTGATGACCCGCGTGCTTGACTGCACGTTCGAGCAACTTGCCGAAGCCGCGCTCAAATCCACCAATCCGCGTCAGATTTCCAAGCAGTGCAGCGTATTTGCCGAAAGCGAAGTGATTTCGCTCGTCAACAACAACGTGCCGTTTGAAGACATCAGCGCCGGCATCCACGAGTCGATCGCCCGCCGCATCAACGGCATGGTGTTTCGCGTCGGCCTCACTCAACAGGTGGCGCTCACGGGCGGTTGCGCGCGCAATGTGGCGCTTGTCGCCGCCCTTGAAAAGATCTTCGGCTGCAAGCTCGCCAAACTGAGCGTCGATCCGCAAATTATGGGTGCCGTCGGTGCCGCCCTTTTTGCCAAGGAGCATGCTTTGTCATGAGCTTTTTTGAAAGCGAACTCACTGAGCTCGACGCCCTGCTCGCAAAAAACACGCTCTGCGCACTCGATGTTTCCAATGTCGAGACGGCTGCAACAGGTGCGCGCGCCGGTCTTATTCTGGCCGGGGAGTCGGCGCTCGAACTGGGCGCTCCCGATGTCTCCTCGGCCTTCGTGACGCTGTACGGCAACGCCGACAAGGGCGATGCCGTCCAAATCACAGGCAACACTCTCAAAGCATGCCTCGGTCGGCACGTGCCTTTTGCGCTTTCCGTCTGTCTGTACGGACCGGAGATTTCAGCCGAAACGTTTCACCAGTTCATGCTGCGCTTTCAGCGGCTTGCGGATATGCCCGGCTGGATGGTCAAGCGCGACAAAACCCGCGTTTGGATTCGCGTCGGGCGCACCAACGATCCCGACGCTGTGCTGACGCGCTTTTGCGCCACGCTCATCGCCCGCATTCACGAAGCCTTCGCATGCGTTCGCGGCGTCCATATCACGGCCGTGATCGATGCGCCCGAAGCAGTGCAGGCGCTGGCCGAGAAGTCCGATCTGTGGCAGCAAAAACTGATTGCTCTCAAGGCCGGTGTATGGAAGGAACGCGGCTTTGACTACAAGAGCTGTCAGCTCTCGGGGCACTGCGGCGCCTGTGCTGACAAAAAGACCTGCGCTTCCGTTCGCAAAATAGAAGCACGCGTCAAGGTGCATCGTCGTGAGCAGCCTGACGCGCAGTCGATTGAATGAATCAATGGAGTCTTGTTATGGCTCAAACCCAACACAAAGTGATTGCCGTCTGCGGCAAGGGCGGGGTCGGTAAAACTGCCGTCACCACGCTTTTAACGCGTGCCCTCAAGGGCAAGGACGAAACAGGGCGACTTCTCGTTGTCGACGCTGACCCCGCTCTGGGGCTTCTCTACGCTCTCAACGTGCGCACCGACAAGACGATCGGTGCGGTCCGCGACAGAGTCTTGGCCGCCGCCGAAAGCGGCAATGCAGGCGAACAGTGTGAAGTTGCCGATGAACTCGACTACCTGATCACAAGTTCCCTTCAGGAAGAAAAGGACTACGCTTTCCTTGCCATGGGCCACATGGATTCCAAGGGGTGCTTCTGCTCGGTCAACAAGCTTCTGCGAGAGGCCCTTGAGCAGCTTGTCGACAAGTTCGACACCGTGCTCATCGACGGCGAAGCGGGGATCGAACAGATCAACCGTCAGGTGGTCGAAAAGGTCAACACGCTGGTCATCGTCACCGACTCGTCCTACCGCGGCGTACAGACCGTGCACCACATTGCCGGCCTTATCGAAGCGGGCAATGTCCCGGCCTGCGAAAAAGTCGGAGTTCTGTTTAACCGCATTCAGGGGGACACCCGCACACTCGAAGAACTCGAAAAGGCAGCGGGACTGCCCGTGTTCGGAGTGATCGACTTTGACCCCGTGCTCGCGCAGTTCGACGCTCAGGCTCGCTCGCTTCTTGATCTGCCCGATGACGCAGTGAGTGTCAAGGCGATCGAAGGCGTTTTGGCAAAACTTTAGCGCAACGCTGTTTCACGCTGAGTCTTTAAGCCGCCGTCCCTGTCGGGATGCGCGGCTCTTTTTTCGCGTTGTCGGGTGTTATCCTTGCTTCAAGGA
>CAMAHM010000108.1 GCA_945834535.1 uncultured Sutterella sp.
CGTACAGGGCGTTAAAGACCTTTTCAACAACCCGCTTAATTTTATCGTCAAGGCGACGGGGGCAGATGTTCTATTCAACCTAGACAAGAACATTGTCGTCAACACGACGCAGGCGGCCCGTCAACGCATCGACTCGTCTGAAGAGAAGGACATGAGTGCGCAGGAACGTGCCCGCATGGTTTCGCGTCAGGGCATGCATGGTTCTTTGCCCATCATGCTGCTTGGGCAGGACTTCAGCGACACCCGCATCAACAACGACGATCAGGAACTTGGGGGTGACCGCCGATGAGTGAGGCCGACATCAAGCGCCAGTGTCTTGCCCGTTGGGAAGCGCTTAAGTCTGAGCGCAGTACGTGGTACCCGCACTGGCAGGAGATCAGCGAGGTTCTTACCCCCCGCACGGGGCGGTTCCTCGTGAGCGACACAAACAAGGGCGATAAGCGCCACCGCGCCATTTTGGACAACACGGGGACGCGTGCGCTTCGTACGCTTGCTGGCGGGATGATGGCGGGCATGACTTCGCCTGCCCGCCCGTGGTTCCGTCTCACGACGGCAAACCCCGAGCTCGACGAAGAGCAGGCCGTGAAGGATTGGCTTGGGAAGACGACCTCGGCCATGCTGATGCTCTTCAATCGCACGAACATCTACCGTGCGCTGCACACGGCGTACGAGGAGCTCGGTGCCTACGGTACGGCGGCCATCATCGTTTATGACGATGCCAGCAACGTGATCCACTGCCAGCCGCTCACAATCGGCGAGTATTGCATTGCGACGGACGGGCGCGGAAACGTGAACACGCTTTATCGCGAGTTTCGCATGACCGTGTCCCAACTCGTGCAGGAGTTTGGCTATGAAAACTGCTCCGACTCCGTAAAGAAGAAGTTCGATCAGCGTCAGTTCGACGATTGGGAAACCGTCATCAACGCCATCGAGCCGCGCAACATGCGTGACCCGGAGAAAGAGGACGCGGTCAACATGCCGTGGCGCTCCGTTTACTTCGAGGTGTCGCCTGACGGGAAGCTCCTGCGTGAGTCGGGCTTCCGTAGGTTCCCCGTGCTTTGCGGCCGTTGGGTCGTGTCTGGCGGCGACATCTACGGCACATCGCCCGGCATGGAAGCCCTTGGCGATCTGCATCAGCTCCAAGACGAACAGCTTTGCAAGTCGCAGGCCATCAACTATCAGGCAAACCCGCCTGTGCTTGTACCTGCCGACCTGAAGGACGATGAGTCGTCCATCGTGCCTGGCGGCACGGTGTTTGTCGACAGCGCTTCCCAGGCTCAGATGGTGCGCTCGGCGTTCGATGTGCCCCTGCGCATCGATGCCCTTTTGTCCGACATTCAGGACGTCCGCGCCCGCATCAATGAAGCCTTCTACAAGGACATCTTCATGATGCTCACGGAGACGGGTGGCGATCGCATGACGGCCACGGAAGTCGCAGAGCGTCACGAGGAAAAGATGCTGATGCTCGGCCCTGTGCTTGACCGTCTGAACACTGAGATGCTCGATCCGCTGATCAGCCTTGTGTACGACCGCATGCAACAGGAGGACATGATCCCGCCCGTGCCCGAAGAGCTTACGGATACGACGATCAACGTGGACTTCATTTCGATCCTTGCGCAGTCGCAGAAGGCCGTCACTACTAACGCGGTGGACCGCTTTGTGAACGCGATGAACGTGGTTGCGGGCATGAAGCCCGAGGTGCTTGACAAGTTCGATTGCGACTATTGGGCCGACACGTACGGGGACAGCCTTGGCATTGATGCCAAGCTCGTGCGCCCCACGAAGGACGCAGAAGAGATCCGCATGCAACGCGCACAGATGCAGGCACAACAGGCGCAACTCGATCAAGCACAGCAGGCGGCATCCGCGCTCAAGGATGTGAGTGCGGCGCAGAACATTGACCCCATGCAGCCGCAGGACATCAACAACATGTTTGCCGGCTACTGACCTGACGAATGAGGATAAATCTCAATGCAAGACTCCGCTCAGAAAAAGCGAGAGACCTTTGAGTCCGACCTCCGATGGCTCATGGGTGACCCAAGAGGGCGTCGCCTTGTCTTCCGACTGCTGTCGGAAATCAGGATGTTCCAGACGACATTCGATCCCGGCATTAAGGATCCCCAGGTCAACATGGTTTTCCGTGAAGGCCAGAAGAACGTCGGCTACAAGATCCTCGCAGACATCAACAAGGTATGCCCGAAGAGCTACTTTGAAATGCTGCAGGAGAACACGCTGAATGGATGAAGAGGTTCAGAAAGTTGAATCTGAAACGCCCGATCTAGTGGACACCAACCAAGAGGTGCCGCCCCCCGCCGATCCCGCCCCCGAGGCAGGAAATCAGACGCAGGAAAAGGTGGAGCCTCAGGACGAAGTCCCTGAAGAGTACGGCGAGTTTGACGCGGGCGAAGGCGCGGTGTTCGACACCAAGCAGATGCCCGAGTTTGTCGCGATGGCCAAGGAGCTTCGCCTCTCGAAGGAGAAGGCGCACAAGCTCTTCATGTCGATGGTGCCTGCATTCCGAGGCCGCCTTGAGGCGTCTAAGAACGCGATCAACGAGTCGTGGAAGCAGGCTTCTCTGACGGATCAGGAGTTTGGTGGAGACAACTTCAAAGCCAACATGACCGTGGCCAACACGGCATTCAAAAAGTACGTGAGCCCTGAACTTGCGGGGCTGATGAAGCGCACGGGTTTGTCGGTGCACCCTGACTTCATCCGCATGTTTTATCGCATCGGCAAGCAGATTAGCCAGGACACTGGCGTAACCGGGTCGGGCGGGGCCCAAGTGAAACGAAAGCTGTTTCCGAACAGCAACTTGGAGTAACGAAGGGGGAAGCCAATGGCTACCAACAATCCGACCCTAGCCGATCTCACCTCCCGCATGAAGCAGGACGGTAAGATCGATACCGACATCATTGAAATCCTCAATGAGACCAACGAAATGCTCGATGACATTACGTGGCAGGAAGCCACGGGTGTGACCGAGAACGTGACCACCGTTCGAGCGGGCCTGCCTGAAGTGGCGTGGCGTCGTCTCAACTACGGTGTCATGCCGTCTAAGAGCAAGACCAAGCAGATCTCCGACACCATCGGCATGCTCGAAGCCTATGCCGAGTGCGATAAGAAGCTCGTCATGCTCCACGACAACAAGGCCGCTTTCCGTCTTTCGGAAAACCGCGCCTTCCTTGAATCGATGAACCAAGAGTTCCAGCGTGCGCTGCTCTTTGGCGACATCAAGGATGACCCCGCCAAGATCATGGGTCTGACGCCGCGCTTTAGCACGGGCGACATCACGAAGGCCGAAAACGCCATCAACGTGATCGATGCCGGCGGCACGGGCGATCACCTGACTTCGATGTGGCTTGTGTGCTGGTCGCCGCTGACCGCCTTCTGCACGTACCCGAAGGGTCTGCCTGCGGGCTTGCGTGACGAAGACCTCGGCGAAGTGACTCTGCACGACGAAAACGGCGGCATGTACCAGGGCTTCCGTTCGCATTACGAATGGAACGTTGGCCTCGTTGTCCGCGACTGGCGCTACATCGTCCGCATTGCGAACATCGATGTGAAGAGCCTGAAGAACGATCCCACTACGGGTGATTGCATCCTTGCCGACCACATGATCGACGCAATCGAAAGCCTGCCCAACATCCGCGTTGGCCGTCCCGCTTTCTACTGCAACAAGACGATCAGCGCCTTCCTGCGCAAGCAGATCCGCAACGGCAAGAACGTGAACATCACGCAGAGCGAAGTCGCGGGCCGCAAGTGCACGCAGTTTGATGGCATCCCGATCCGCCGCGTTGACGCTCTCGTCCCCGGCGAAGAACACGTTGCCTTCTAAGGAGTACGACATGCTGATTGATCACGAACTGATTTTCGCTGATAAGCAGGTGCTCACTGCCGCGGCCGCGGGCACCAAGGTTATCGACCTCGAACAGGTTAACCCGACTGCCGGCTTTGCCAAGCAGCTCGAACTTGTTCTGGTGGTGAACGCCGATGTGACGGGCACTCTGCAGCTCAAGTTGCAGGATTCCGACAAGTCGAGCGGCACGTTTACCGACGTCGCCGCCGCACCCGTGCTCACGGCTCCGAAGGCAGGTACGGTGCATGTGATGCCGTTCCCGTACGGCACGCGCCAGTTCATCCGCGCCTACTTCGACGGCACGGTGAGCAAGGGCACGGTCTCTGCTTTCCTGACGCAGGGCCGTCAGGCGTGGAAGGCTGTGAAGCAGGCTGAAAGCATTACCGCTGCACCTGTGACGCAGGCTTAAGCGGCGAAAGCCAAAGAAAGGGAGCCGTGGCTCCCTTTTTTCATATGGAGTAAAGCATGGCCACTGTTGTTTCTATCTGTAACTTGGCGTTGTCTCGCATCGGTGACAATGCGACGATCTCTGCGGTTGGCCCGAGTGACGGGAGCTTTCAGGCCGAAGCCTGCGGCCGCCTCTACCCCATCGC
>CAMAHM010000109.1 GCA_945834535.1 uncultured Sutterella sp.
GTCAAGTACGTTTCCGCGATGGTTTCCGGCCACGCGCGACGCATAACCGATCCCAAACAGATGCGGGCGATTTTCGATCGCTACACGCAGCGCTTTGCTGGCTCTCAGACTGCCGCCAAGCAGCACGAGACGATTAACGGCAGCATTGGTGCCGTGGCACTTTGGGAAGTGACGATCGACAAAATCACAGGCAAGGCCAAGACGCGCAAACCGTTCTTCGACGCAATGAAACGCTAGCTCTTGGGCGGTTTTCGGGATTCTGAGCGTGGTAGCATAAAAGTTTCGAAAACA
The DNA here is from genome assembly GCA_945834535.1 of uncultured Sutterella sp. GTDB lineage: Bacteria > Pseudomonadota > Gammaproteobacteria > Burkholderiales > Burkholderiaceae_F > Duodenibacillus. The sequence goes on from CAMAHM010000109.1 coordinate 292, forward strand.
TTGCTGCCGCTCAGAAGCGGTGCACGCTCATCGCATCTGCGGCAGGCTTCTTTGAGGACACCATGCACTTTTCCCGTCTTGTCGCTTCTTCGCTGAGCCTTGTCGCCTGCACCTGCATGCTTGCGGGCTGCGGCGACGATAAAGCGTCCGCTCCCACAGCTTCGGCACCGAGCTCCAACGCTCATAAAGTCGGTATCGTTCAGCTTGTCGAACATCCGGCACTGGACGCCGCCAACCGCGGCATTGTCGACGCGCTCGCCAAGCGCGGTGTGGCGGTCACGATCGATCAGCAAAACGCACAGGCCGATCAGTCGAATCTGGCCAACATCGCGGCGCGTTTTATTAATCACAAAACCGAAGTCATCTTTGCCATTGCAACGCCTGCTGCTCAGGTGATGGCCAACGCCACCGACCAGACCCCCATCGTTGCCACGGCGGTGACGGATTTTGAAATCGCCAAGCTCGTCAAGAGGAACGACCATCCGGGCACCAACGTGACCGGGGCTTCGGACATGAATCCCGTGGCCGCCCAGCTTGACCTCATCATGAAGATCGTGCCTTCGGCCAAGACCATCGGTACCATCTACAACAGCTCGGAGATCAACTCGCACCGACAGATTGAGCTCTTTAAGGAAGAACTTGCACGTTATCCCGTAAAGCTCGTCGAGCGCACCGTGAGTTCCGTGAACGACGTGCAGCAGACTGCGCAGTCGATGATCGGCGAGGTGGATGCCATCTACGTTCCCACCGACAACATCATTGCTTCGGCCATGCCGGTGCTTACCAAGATCACGCATCGCGCACGCATTCCCGTCATTACGGGTGAAGAGGGGCCCCTGCAGGGCGGCGGCCTTGCTACGGTCGGTGTTGACTACTATGCGCTCGGCAAAATTGCCGGCGAAATGGGGGCCGATATCCTCGAAGGCAAGTCCAAGCCCGCCGACATGCCGATTCGTCACCAGACGAACTTCAAGGTCAAGATCAATGAAAAGGTGATGGAAGCACTCGGCATCCGCATTGATCCCGAACTTCTTAAAACGGCCGAACACGTTCGCTACTGACGCATTCGGACGACCTGCCTGAGCCCGATCGCATCTTTGGACGCGGTCGGGCTTTTTCTAGAGGCCTTTTTTCGCCTTTGGCACTGTCAAATGTTAAGATCAGTAACTGCGACGCCAAGCCGACAGACATGCGCCGCGCTCGCCAGCCGGACAGACGGCCGGGACCCCTCGGATTCCGACTGCGGCGCCCGGCGGGCATTCCACGAAATTGGACGCTTCGGGAAGCACAAAAGAGCTCTCGGGCGGACCGAACTTACAAGAAAGGATTCAGGCATCATGCAAATGAAACGCTTTGTAGCAGTGGTGGCGGCTGCCGCCGCTTCCATGATCATGGTCGGTTGCGGCGACGACGGCGCCAAGAAGGCAGCGGCACCCGCTGCGCAGCCCAAGGTCGAGGCAGTGACTCACGTCGGTCTCGTGCAGCTCGTCGAACACCCCGCACTTGATGCTGCCAACCGCGGCATCGTCGACGCCGTCAAGGCCCGTGGGCTGAAGGTCGAATTCGACCAACAGAACGCCCAGGCCGATCAGTCGAACCTGAGCAACATCGCCCAGCGTTTCGTCTCTCAGAAGTATCCCCTCATTTTTGCCATCGCCACGCCCGCCGCGCAGTCGGTGGCCAACGTGACTGATAAGACCCCCATCGTGGCGACTGCGGTCACGGACTTTGCCGTGGCCAAGCTCATCAAGGATGTCAATAAGCCCGGTACCAACGTGACGGGTTCTTCGGACCTTAACCCCGTCGGCGCTCAGCTTGATCTTCTGATGAAGCTCGTGCCGCAGGCCAAGTCGATCGGCACGATCTACACCAGCTCGGAAATCAACTCGCAGTTCCAGATCGATCTGCTCAAGCAGGAACTCAAGCGCTATTCGGGCGTGCAGCTCGTGGAACTCACCGTGAGCTCCGTGAACGACGTGCAGCAGACCGCGCAGTCCATGGTCGGCAAGGTGGATGCCATTTATGTTCCGACCGACAACATTCTGGCTTCGTCCATGCCCGTGCTCACCAAGATCACCATGCCCGCAGGCATTCCCGTGATCACGGGTGAAAGCGGCATGCTGCAGGGCGGCGGCCTTGCGACGGTCGGTGTGGACTACTACGAACTCGGCAAGATCGCCGGCGACATGGGCGCCGACATTCTGCAGGGCAAGAGCAAGCCTGCGGACATGCCGATTCGCTACCAGACCACGTTCAAGGCCAAACTCAACAAGAAGGCTGCCGACGCTCTGGGCGTCAAGCTGCCTGAAGACCTCGTCAAGACGAGCGAAATCGTCAACTTCTGATTGCTGACCGCTGCGGGGCGCTCCGTTGGGAACGCCTCGCGCTTTTTGTCAGTCGGCCGCGGATGGGCGGACTCACGTCGGTCCCAACTTCCGCGGCATTGCATTTAAAGTGTTTTTATGATCGACATTCTCATTCCGACCGCCGCGCAGGGCCTGATGTGGGCGCTGCTTGCACTGGGCGTGTACATCACCTTCCGCGTGCTCGACGTTGCCGACCTTTCCGTTGAAGGGAGTTTCCCGTTGGGCGCCGCCGTGGCTGCCACTGCCCTTGTGAACGGCCTGGGCATTACCGCGGCCTTTATTCTTGCAGCCGTTGCCGGCGCTCTTGCGGGCATTGTCACCGGTTTTCTCACCACGAAGCTGCGCATTCCCGCGTTGCTGGCGGGTATTCTGACCATGATTGGCCTGTATTCGGTCAATCTGCATGTGATGGGTAAGGCCAACGTGGCGCTGCTGCGTGTGGATACGGTCTTTACGTATGCCGAAAATCTCGGCCTGACGCCCGCGATGGCCATGTTCATCGTCGGTCTCGTGGCGGTTCTCGTCGTGGGAGTGATCATCTACTGGTTCTTCGGCACCGAACTCGGCACGGCTGTGCGTGCCACGGGCTGCAACAGCCAGATGGCCCGCGCTCAGGGTGTCAACACCGACTCGATGGTGGTGCTCGGTCTTCTGATTTCTAACGCTCTGGTGGCGCTTTCGGGCGCTCTGGTGGCGCAGTCCAACGGCTTTGCCGACGTCGGCATGGGTACGGGTACCATCGTGATCGGCCTGGCCTCGGTCATCATCGGTGAAGTGCTTTTCGGTACACGCAGCTTCTTTAACTGCCTGATTGCCGTGGTGCTCGGTTCGATCGTCTACCGTCTCGTGATTTCGATCGTGCTGCAGATGGGTATGCCGCCCAACGACCTCAAGCTCTTTACGGCGATCCTCGTGGCAGTGGCGCTCGCCATGCCGCTCATTCGCGAAAAGATCAACGCACGACGCCATCGCGCCTAATGCCCAGTCGGAGACACTTATGCTGATTGCAAAAGACATTCACAAGACCTTCTTCCCGGGCAGCGTCAACGAAAAGCGCGCGCTGCAGGGCGTCAGCCTCACGCTTGAGGAAGGAGATTTCTGCACCGTCATCGGTTCGAACGGTGCGGGCAAGTCGACGTTCCTCAATTCGATCGCCGGGGCTTTTCCCATTGACAAGGGGTCGATTGAGATCGACGGCGTCGATGTGACCCGCATGCCTGAACACCTGCGCGCCAAGTACATCGGCCGCGTCTTTCAGGATCCCATGAAGGGGACGGCGGCCGCCATGCAGATCAGTGAGAATCTGGCCATGGCCTCGCGCCGCGGTCAGCGTCAGGGGCTTTCCTGGAGCAGCAAAGCCGATCAGAACGCCAAGTTCCGTGAGCTTCTCAAGGAACTTGATCTGGGTCTTGAAGAGCGCATGACGGCGCACGTGGGGCTTTTGTCGGGCGGCCAGCGTCAGGCTCTGACGCTTCTGATGGCTACGCTCGTGCGCCCGCACCTGCTGCTGCTTGACGAACACACTGCCGCTCTCGATCCCAAGACGGCCGCCAAGGTGCTCGACATCACCGAAAAGATCGTCTCGCAGCAAAAGCTCACCACCATCATGATCACGCACAACATGCGCGACGCGCTGCGCTACGGCAATCGCCTCGTGATGATGCACAACGGCCGCATTGTGGTCGACATCCGCGACGAGGAAAAGAAGAACCGTACCGTGCCCGATCTG
>CAMAHM010000110.1 GCA_945834535.1 uncultured Sutterella sp.
ACGCCGAGCAGCGCCTTGTCAATGCGGGCGGTATGCCGATAACGGCCGCTCAGGGGGATGCACGCTTTGAGATGGAACCCGATATGCGGGCCAAGTTTCTTGACCTGCTCGCCCTCGGCCGAGCGGGCAACATGGCTCATATTGCCCGAGCTGTGCCCAAGTTCGGCGCGCCTTCGCTGCCGGCGGTGGCGCTGCTTTTGGCGCGTTGGGGATGGGATCTGGCAAGCGCCCGTGCCGGGGGCCCGGTGCGTTATTTCCCCGACTATGCCGAGGTCATCAGAGAGCTTGCCGGGCACTCGGATCCGATCAAACTCTTTACCTGGATCAATACGGTGCGCGATCTGCGCCGAGTGGCCGATCACCCGCTTAATGCCAAGACCGTGATTGATGCCATTTTGTTGTCGTATCAGCGGCATATCTAGCGGCGTAGAATGCCCGCAGCGTCCGCCGCTTCGCATCGAAGCGTGCGGCGTCGCTTTGCTTGTCGTTTTGAATTGTCCGAACGAAGGTTCCCCATGAAGAAAACCGTCAGCACTTTTCAGGCCATGAAGGCCGAAGGCCGCAAAATCTCCATGCTTACGTGCTACGACTACAGCACGGCTCGTCTGATCGACGAAGCAGGGGTCGATGCCGTGCTGGTGGGCGACAGCCTTGGCAATGTGATTCTCGGCTACCCCGACACGCTTGCCGTGACGATGGACGACATGATCCATCACGGCGCGGCGGTGGTGCGAGGCGTGCGTGATGCGCTCGTTGTGGTCGACATGCCCTTCATGAGCTATCAGGTGAGCGTCAAGCAGGCCGTCAAAAACGCCGGGCGCCTGGTGAAGAAAACGGGGTGCGCCGCCGTCAAGCTTGAGGGCGGCGAGAACGTGGCCGATCGCGTGCGGGCAATTGTCGACGCGGGCATTCCTGTTGTCGGGCACATCGGCCTTACGCCGCAGTCCGTCAATGCTCTGGGCGGCTACAAGGTGCAGGGCAGGGACGAGAAGGCGGCCGTCAAGCTGATGCACGATGCGCGCGCTTTGGAAAAGGCCGGGGCGTTTGCGATTGTCCTTGAGTGCGTGCCCGCACCCCTTGCGGCCTTCATTTCTTCGCATGTTTGCGTGCCGACCATCGGCATCGGCGCGGGCGCCGGTTGCGACGGTCAGGTGTTGGTGTATCAGGACATGCTCGGGCTCTACTCGGACATGAAACCCAAGTTTGTTCGCCGCTTTGCCGAACTCGGGGAGGGCATGCGGCAGGCTTTTGCCGCCTACGACAAGGCCGTCAAGGACGGCACCTTCCCCAACGAAAGCGAGTCCTTTAAGTGCGATGCCGCGGTGCTCGAGCGCCTATACTAAATCTTCGTGCCAAAAGAGGGCAGTGTTGCAGCTTCCCCCAAAACTCAGATATCGATTATCCATCAAGGGGCAACAGATCCCGGAGTGAACCATGCTGATTGCAAAGACTGTTGATCAGGTCAGACAATTCGTCAAAGCCGCCAGGCGGCAGGGCCGCAGCGTCGGTCTGGTGCCGACCATGGGCTACCTTCATGAAGGGCACGCCAGCCTTGTGACGCGCGCCCGTTCCGAATGCGACTGCGTCGTCGTGTCCGTGTTTGTGAATCCCACGCAGTTTGGGCCCACGGAAGATCTGGAAGCCTATCCGCGCGACCTTAAGCGCGACGCGGCGCTTCTTGAGAGCCTAGGCGTCGACGTACTTTTTCATCCCGAACCGTCGGAAATGTATCTGCCCGGGGCTGCCACATGGGTGAGCGTCGAAGGTCTCACCGAGGGGCTGTGCGGCAGAACGCGCCCCACGCATTTTCGCGGTGTCTGCACGGTGGTGAGCAAGCTCATGAACATCGTCACCCCTGATCGCGCTTACTTCGGACAAAAGGATGCGCAGCAGCTCGCGGTGATTCGTCGCATGGTGCGCGACCTCAATATGGACGTCGAAGTGATCGGCTGCCCCATCGTGCGCGAGGCTGACGGACTGGCAAAATCGAGCCGCAATACGTATCTGTCGGCCGACGAGCGGCGCTCTGCACTGGTGCTGTCGCGCGCCGTTTTTGCTGGTGAAAAGCTGGTGCGTGAGGGCGAGCGTGATGCGGATGCCGTCGTCAGGGCCATGCGCGGTGTGATTGAAGCCGAGCCCGCAGCCCGCATCGACTATGTTGAAGCGGTCGACGCCGATGCCGTGACGCCCGTCACCCGAATCGAGGGGCGAGTGCTTTTTGCTATGGCGGTCTATATCGGCAAGACGCGTCTTATTGATAACTTTATTGCTCAAATTTGAAGCCGCAACCTTTCGGATCAACCATCATGCAGTTTGAAATGCTCAAGGCCAAAATTCACCGTGCGACGGTAACGCAGGCCGAACTTCACTATGTCGGCTCGATCACGGTCGACCAGGATCTGCTCGACGCCGCAGGCATGAGTGAATACGAAAAGGTCGACGTGGTCGATATCGACAACGGTGAGCGTCTGACCACCTACACAATCGCGGGAGAGCGCGGCAGTGGCGTCATTTGTCTCAATGGTGCAGCGGCCCGATGCGTGAGCGCCGGCGACAAGGTGATCCTGATGAGCTATTGCTCCGTGACGCCCGAAGAGGCCGCAACGCACCGCCCTCGTGTGGTTTTTGTCGATGACGCCAACCGTCCCGCCAAGGTCTTTGACTACGAGCGCCACGGTCCGATGCCGGAAGTCTAAAAAATATTTTTCGCAGAATCTTCGGGAAAGCCCGAAGTGGGGATACAATCAAACGATTGCATCCCTTTTTTATCTGAAAGGCGCTCGACATCATGCAGACGCATCTTTTGCCGATCTTCTCTCCGCTTCCCGTGTGTTTTGATCACGGTGAAGGCCTGTGGCTCACTGATACCGAAGGAAAGCGCTATCTGGACGGTTTCGGCGGCATCGCCGTCAATACCGTCGGACACAACCATCCGCGCCTTGTGCAGGCTCTGCGCGATCAGGTCGGTAAACTCATTCACTGCTCGAACTACTTTCGCATCGATCTGCAGGAAGCCGTGGCCGCCAAGATCTGTGAAAAGAGCGGTATGCGTGGGTGCTTTTTCTGTAATTCCGGCCTCGAAGCCAATGAAGCGGCCATCAAGCTTGTGCGTAAGTACGGGCACATGAAAGGGTACGGAGTTCCCAAGATTGTCGTCTTTGATTCGGCGTTCCACGGGCGCTCGCTTGCTACGCTTTCGGCAACTGCCAATGCCGTGGTGCGCCGCGACTTTGCACCATACGCCCCCGACTTTATCCGCGTAAGAGCCGGTGACGTTGAAGCCATTGAAAAACTGGCCCTAACCGAGCCCGGGATCTGTGCGGTCATGTTCGAGCCCGTGCAGGGTGAGGGCGGTATCGCTCCGATCGACTTTGACACCATGCGCGCTATCCGAGCGCTTTGCGACAGACACGATTGGCTGATGGTGCTCGATGAAGTGCAGTGCGGCATGGGGCGCACCGGAAGGTGGTTCGCCTTCCAACACTCGGACATTCTTCCCGACGTGATGACGCTTGCCAAGGCGCTCGGCTCGGGCGTGCCTGTGGGGGCATTGGTGTGCAACGAAAAGACCTACGGAGTGCTCGTGCCCGGCAATCACGGCTCGACCTTCGGCGGCAATCCTCTTGCCATGCGCGCGGCACTGACGACTTTCCAGATCATGGAGGATGAGCGTCTCGTGGAAAATGCCGCCGCAATGGGTGAGTACCTGCAGCAGGGATTGCGCCGCGAGTTGGGCGGCCTGTCGGCGGTACGCGAGGTGCGGGGACTCGGTCTGATGATCGGTGTTGTTTTGGATCGCCCCGCACACGAGTGCCTTAAGATCGGTCTCAAGCACGGAGTGCTCTTCTCGGTGACGGCCGGCAATGTCATCCGCATCGTCCCGAGTCTGACGATTGCCCGACGCGATGCCGACGAGCTCATTTCCCGCATCGGGGATGTTGTTCGCGAATTCATCGGGGCGCGCTGATGGGGTTTTCTTCGAGGATTGTGGGAATGGATGAGGAAAAACTTAAAAAATGGCTTGAACTTTTGTGCCGCATCTTTATTGCGGGTACCCTGATCTACTTCATGTGGGATGTGGTCGTCAAGCAGCACGAATTTTTCAGCTGATTTGTCGGAGCGGCGCGCTTCTTTGCTAAGATGCGCGTCTGCAAAGCGTTTTCGGAAGTGTGGCTGAGTGGTTTAAAGCACCGGTCTTGAAAACCGGCGACGGGTAACCGTCCGTGGGTTCGAATCCCACCGCTTCCGCCAATAAACA
>CAMAHM010000111.1 GCA_945834535.1 uncultured Sutterella sp.
TAGTCAACCAAGGCTTGTTGCCAAGCCTCTGACTTCAGTCAGGGGTTGGTTGACCGCGGGCAGGATCTCGGGTTGTTCAATGCATGGATTTTAGACAGCCACGCCGGAATCGGCGTTTTGCCCCCGACGATCTCGGTCGGACGCGCAACACGACTCGCTAAAAGTTAAACTTGGTTTCACGCCGTTCCCGGAGTGGACGAACCTTTGTTTTTGCTTTACGTCCTTTGAAATGATGCGATTGACGATTCTTCGCGCGGCCGCCGCGCCTTTTGCTGCAGCAGTTCTTCTGATGCTCAGTGTTCCTGCTCGAGCCTTTACACCCGATATGGCTGCCTTGGAGGATCCGAGGCTGATGGAACGGTTTCCCGCCGGATCGATTGCCACGCGTGAAAGAGCCGATCAGGCCATGCGCGAGGTCGAGCAGGCCAAAAAGAAGATGCACGAGCTTGCGGATTACTCCCGTCGTCGCTGTCAGGAGAATTTTTTCGTCAACAGCTGCATCGAGGACATTCGTCAGGCCAAGATCCGTCAGGATCGGCGGTTTCTTGCGATCGAAAGTGAGGCACGCGGCGTGATCCGCCGCGACGAGGCGCGTTTGGAAGCTGAGCGTCAGGCCAAGCGCGATCTCAAGGCTGCGCAGCCCCCGAAGCGTACCGAACAAAAGCCGCCGGCCCAACGCATCAATAAAAACGCCGCGCAAAAGCAGGCGCAGGTGCTGCAGCAAAAGCGCATGGAGCGCACCGAGCAGGTTCAGAAGCGTCAGGCCGAACAGCTCGAACGACAGAAGGCCGCTCAGGAGCATCGTGCCAAGGCCGAAAAACGTTTGCAGGAACGTGAGGCCAAGCGCCTTGAGCGCGAACGCAAGATTGCCGAGCGCCAAAAAAAGAACGCCGAGCGCAAGGCCCGCGAGAAGAAACGCGCAGCCCGCAACGAGTAAGGGTGCTCCATGGACGCTCGGCTGGTTGACTTTGATCCCTTCGACGACGGAATGCAAACCGAAGGAGACGTTGGCGCGCAGAGCGAGGCGCCGCAGGAAGATTTTGCAGCGAGCGTGCGGCGACAGTTTGAGCCGCACGGAGCATTGGCGCGCGCCACAGACGGATTCGTCACCCGCGAGGGGCAGGTGGCTTTTGCCCAGGCCGTGGCCCGCACGATCGAGTCGCGCGGTACCTTGGTGATCGAAGCCGGGACCGGCACAGGCAAAACCTTTGCCTATATGACGCCCGCCCTTATGAGCGGCTGCAAGGTCATCGTCAGTACTGCAGGAAAATCGCTTCAGGATCAGCTTTTCAATAAGGACGTTCCAGCCGTCAAACGGGTTCTCGGCAGCTGCGCCGACGTCGCCATTCTCAAGGGACGCAACAACTACCTGTGCCAGCATAGGCTCGAAATGATGGCGCAGGGCGGGACCTTCAAGACGCGCGAAGAGGTCGAGCAGCACCGACGCATCCGCATCTTCGCGCAGCAGACGCGCACGGGTGACATCACCGAAATGCACGGTGTTCCGGAAACAAGTCCCGTTTGGCACTACGTGACTTCCACCAAGGAAAACTGCCTCGGCAAGGAGTGCGAATACGCGTCCGAATGCTGGGTCAATCGTGCACGCGCTCGTGCGCGTGCGGCCGACGTCGTGGTGGTCAACCACCACCTCTTTCTATCGGCCGTGGCGGACATGACCGAAGGCATGCCCGAGGATGCGCGGCTTTTGCCCAAGGCGGACGTCGTGGTGTTTGACGAAGCGCATAAGCTCCCGGAAATTGCCTCGAGCTTTTTCGGCAACGAATTGTCGACCTGGCAGTTGAGGCAACTGCTGCGGGAAATGAAGCTCTCGCTGCTGACAAAGTACCGCACCTATCGGCAGGATGATCTGCAAAACCGCATCCGTCAGGCGGCCGTCGAGTCGGCTCGCCCGATCGAAGAGGTGGCCAAGGAGGCGCAGTTTGCCGTGCCTCTTAAGGGGTGGGACGAACTCATCAACGACATTAACCATCGCGTGGACGAAGTGATTCTGCAGGCGGGACTGTCGGGTCTTGTGGAGGGAGAGGACAAAAACGTCGTCGAACTTAAGGATGCCGACAAGCTCGGCGCCTGCGTCGAGCGGCTCGGCGGCGCGTGCCGCACGCTTGTCGAACCCCTTGAACTCATTGTGGAGCTCGACGAAGAGGTAGCCAATCAGACCGAAAACCTCAAGGCTTTTGCGCTCTCCTTTGCAACCTGGGCTTCGTGGCTGGCCGATGTTCAAAAAGCCGAAAAAGAAGGGGCGGACAAAGTGCGCTGGCTCTCTTGTCGCCGTGATGAACTGCGATTTTCCGAGACGCCTCTGCAGGTGGCCGACAACTTCCGCAAACTGCGTGAGTCGCAGGCGCAGAGCGCATGGATCTTTACGTCGGCAACCATCGCTACGGGCGGCGAAAATTTTGCTCACTTTCTCTCGCAGCTCGGGCTTGAAGGCGCCGAAACCCATCTTTGGGCTTCGCCCTTTGATTATCGGTCGCAGTCCATGATCTATGTGCCGCGCAACATGCCCGAATCGGTGCAGGGCGGACGGCGCAGCTACATCACCGCTCTGATGCGGGAGTGCTGGCCGGTCATTGATCTTTTGGCCGGGCGCACCTTTATTTTGTGCACGAGCAACGAAGCCGTGCAGCTTGCAACCGAGGTGCTGCAGGATCTGATTGACGCCAATGATCGCGACTACACGATTCTTGCGCAGGGCTCGGACAGCCGCAAGCACCTCATCGACGCTTTTCGTGAGCAGGCCAATACGATTCTCATTGCCACCATGAGTTTTTGGGAAGGCATCGACATCAAGGGTGACAAACTCTCGCTCGTGGTGATCGACAAGCTCCCATTTGCGCCGCAAAACGACCCCGTTTTGAAGGCGCGCTGCCGCTGGATTGAATCGCAGGGCAAGGACCCGTTTGAGACGTATCAGGTGCCGCTCGCGACGATTGCTCTCAAGCAGGGCGCAGGGCGCCTTATCCGTAGCGAGTACGATCGGGGAATTTTGATTGTCGGCGACAAGCGTATTCTTCCGGGCGCCAAGCGCTATTCGCGCGGTATGCTTGAAAGTCTGCCGCCCTTCGTGCGCACGCAGACGCTGGGGCGCGTATTGGATTTTTGGCGCTACCCGGACAGACCTTCCTAATCGGGATTGTCGTCGGCGGCAGGGCGCGGCTTGCGGCTCTCGCGGATGCGGCGCGGGAGCTCGTCGCCTACGACCTCATATTCGGCCAGAAGAGATTGGGCGCTTTCGAGTTCATCGAGACAGTACAGCACACTTAAAATGGTGCCGACCGCTACGGTCATGTCGCCCTGTTCAATGCGCTTGTAGGTGGCCAGAGAGGTCTGGCTTTTTTCGGCAAGCTGACGCTGTGACAGACGCAGACTTCGGCGGGCGATGCTGATCCTCGTGCCGAGTTCTTCGACAAAGTCCTGGACCGGAAGAAAGAAATATTTTTTCGGCGGCAAACGGTGTTTGATTCTCGTGGCGACGGGCATTTGCATCGACTCCCTGCCAACAGGCATCCGAACTATGGTGGGATCAACACTAGCACAAACCGAAAAGCCTCATGAAAACAATCCCCAGAATTCGAGCAGCCATTGATGCGGCGCGTGTCAACATGGATGAGCCCGGGCAGCGTGAAGGCGTGCGCTCGCCCTCAGTCCCCCGTCGGCCGACTGAGGCCGAACGCGCCCGGTGGCTGCGCGAACAGATCGCCTCGACCCAGAGAACAATGGAGGAACTTCAGGAACTGCTCGAAGACTACCGCACGCAGCTGCGGCAGCTTGAACAAAAGGGCGGGGCGCCCGCTCCGGCTTCAGGCGCGGGGAGCAGGACGGCAGACAAGTCGGCCGTCCTGCAGGACAAGGGACGCGAAAAGCTCTCAGAGCTAAAGTCGCTTTTTGACGATTTTTGATTTAAAACGTAAATTCCGCAGGTTTTTATACTGTGAAGTCTGCAACAGAGGGTCTGGGAACCCCTACCCGGTCATAAATGGCCAACTGTTTTTGAGTTGCCTCCGTGAGCCGAGGAGGTGCCTCCGGGCTCGAAATCAGCCGAATATTGATCAGTTCGTTCAGCAATTCTTTAAGCGTGTAATCGCTGTACAAACGCCTTACTTGCTCTCCGTTGATGAACTTGTCGGACTCCATTTCCGAAGACAACGCCGCCACCATGGTCAGGGCCACCATGCAAACAAGAAGCTTGCCGCGCATTGTG
>CAMAHM010000112.1 GCA_945834535.1 uncultured Sutterella sp.
TGAAACAAAACTAAAATCTGAGCCGTCTTTTTAGTCTGTATCAAAGGAGCACCGAGAAAACACGGCTTTGCCTCAAAACTTTCATCCGTGGATCAGGGCAAATGCGTTTAGACTCCGAAAGGTTGTGGGGATTTCCCCAACAAAGTTCTATTTTCGGAGAACCGCATGTCCGAACCCTCCCCTCAGACACTCTACGCCAAGCTCGTCGCCTCGCACACGGTCAGCCGCATTGACGAACAGACCGTACTCCTTTATTGCGACGTTCACTTTGCCAACGAATACACCTCGCCGCAGGCTTTTTCCGGCCTGATGGCCCGCGGCCGCGGCGCGCTCGTGCCCGATGCGCACCTGTGCGTGGTCGACCACATCATTCCCACCCATGACGAAACGCCCCGCCGCATCTACGACGCCGCCAGCCTCGTGCAGGCGCAGAACCTTGAAAAGAACTGCCAAACGCTCGGAATCGACGCCTTCTACGGTCAGGATAGCGACCGTCAGGGTGTCGAACATGTGGTGATGGAAGAACAGGGCTTGGTGCGCCCCGGCATGGTCGTCATCTGCGGTGACAGCCACACCGTCACGCACGGCGCTCTGGGGGCTCTGTCGTTTGGCATCGGCACCTCGGAAATCGAACACATTCTGGCCACGCAGACGCTTGTCTACCGCACCGCCCGCACGATGCGCATCACCATCGACGGCGCTCTCCCCGAAGGGAGCACGGCCAAAGATCTGGCCCTCGAAGTATTGCGGCGCATTTCTGCCCGCGGGGCTCTTGGGTGCGTGGTCGAATACTGCGGCGAGGCCGTCAAACGCCTTCCCATCGAAGAGCGCATGGTGCTTTGCAACCTCACCGTTGAAGCGGGTGCCCGCGGCGCGCTCATCGCGCCCGATGAAAAAGCCTTTGCATGGGTGAGGCAGCATGCCCACCCGAGCACCCTGTCGGACGCCGAATACGATGCCATGGTCGCCTACGCGCAAACGCTTTTGACCGACGAAGGCGCGGTGTTTGACAAGGAAGTGCGCTTTTCGGCCGACGGGGTTGAACCCATGGTCACCTGGGGCACAAGCCCGGATCAGTGCATTCCGATCACGGGACGCATCCCGCAGCCCGAATCCTTTGAAGATCCGATCAGCCGCGAGGCTGCCAAACGTGCGCTTGCCTATCAGAAGCTCTCGGCGGGTGATGCGCTCGAGGGCCTGGCGGTACAGCACGTCTTTATCGGTTCGTGCACCAATTCGCGCCTCGTGGACCTTGAAAAAGCTGCGGCAGTCGTGCGCGGCCGCAAGGTGGCGCCCGGCGTGCGCGCTCAGATCGTTCCGGGATCGATGACCGTCAGGCGGGAAGCCGAAGCGCTGGGCCTGGACAAGATTTTCAAGGAGGCAGGGTTTGAATGGCGCAAGAGCGGCTGCTCGCTGTGCCTTGCCATGAACGACGACATCCTCGAAGCGGGCGTGCGGTGTGCCTCGACCACCAACCGCAACTTTGAAGGCCGCCAGGGCCGCGCAAGCCACACCCATCTCGTCAGCCCCGTCATGGCCGCTGCCGCAGCCGTCACGGGCCACATCACCGACTGGCGTCGTCTGTCCGACAAGGAGTGAGCATCATGGAAAAATTCGTCACCGTCACGGGCACCGTGCTGCCCCTGCCCGCGGACAACATCGACACCGACCAGATCATGCCCAAGCAGTTTTTGCGCGGCATCGACAAGGCCGGACTCGGCGCCGGGTGCCTGTACAACATGCGCTTTGATTCCGCAGGCAACCCCCTTGCCGAGTCGATCTTTCACCGCCCCGGCTTTGAAAACGCCCCCGTCATTCTCGCCGGTCCCAACTTCGGCTGCGGTTCGAGCCGCGAACACGCCGTCTGGGGGCTGCAGCAGATGGGCGTCAAGGTGGTGATTGCCGCCAATTTCGGCGAAATCTTCTACTCCAACTGTTTTAACAACGGGCTTTTGGCCTGCCGCGTGACGCCCGAAGACGCCGCACGGCTCTTTTCTCTCGTGAGCGATGAAACACCCGTCACGGCAGAAGTCGACCTCGAACACCGCACCGTGCATGTGGCAGACATCGAAGTGCCCTTCATCATTTCCGACCGTCATCGCAGGATGCTGCTTGAGGGACTCGACATGGTGGAAGGCACTTTGGCCGAGATCGATAAGGTTGAGACTTTCCGCGCGCAGCACGAAAAGCGCTTTCCGTGGATGGCGGGGCTCGCAGGACGCACGGCCCGCGCTCTGCGTTGACGCAATCGGTGGATGCGCATCCGCGCCTCGCACACGGATGCGCATGCACCAAAACAGGTCATTTTCCCTAGACAAAAGGGGCTAGCCCGCTTGTCTCAGATGAAGCTTGCGGGCTTTTCTTTTGCTTTCCTAGATTTAAAACAATAGACTGCCAAGCCTTGACTGAATTATTTTCGGCATTTCGCGCCTGTTTGCCCCAAGTTTGGGCAAGCAGCCGCGCAATACCGTCGGGTTGGCCACCATGGATTTTCTCAATCACCTCGTCGGTGAGATCAACAGCGTCCTTTGGGGCGTTTTCTTCCTGATTCCCCTGCTGTGCGGCACGGGACTCTTCTACACCTTCAAGCTGCGTTTCGTTCAGATCAGAAAGTTCGGCCTCGCTGCCCGCTTTCTGTTGGGAGGTGCGTCGCTTTTCGGCAAGCGCGCCGACAAGAGCGGCATGAGTTCGTTTCAGGCCCTTGCAACCGCCATTGCTGCTCAGGTAGGCACCGGCAACGTAGCGGGCACCGCAACGGCGCTCGTTTCGGGCGGTCCGGGCGCTCTCTTTTGGCTTTGGGTGGCAGCTTTCTTCGGCATGGCCACGATTTTTGCCGAAGCCGTGCTCGCGCAGACCTACAGGAGCACGGACGCACACGGCCACGTCGTGGGCGGTCCCGCCTACTACATCACCAAGGGGTTGGGTGAAAAGTTCAAGCCCATGGCCGTGTTCTTCTCGATTGCCATCATCATCGCCCTGGGCTGCATCGGCAACATGGTGCAGTCCAATTCGATCTCCATGGCCATGAACACCGCCTTTGAAATCCCGCTGCTCGTGACGGGCGCGGTGACGGCCGTGCTTGCCGGGATCGTCTTTTTCGGCGGTGTGGGACGTCTTGCGAGCGTCACCGAAAAGATCGTGCCCTTCATGGCGGCGATCTATATCGTGGGCGGCACCTTTGTGATCATCTGCCACGCTTCGCAGATCATCCCCGCGTTTGAACTCATCTTTACGGCCGCCTTCAACCCGCAGGCCGTCGCGGGCGGCGCTCTGGGCCTCACGGTCGCCAAGGCCATGCAGTTCGGCGTGGCGCGAGGCCTCTTTTCCAACGAAGCCGGTATGGGCTCGACTCCGCACGCGCACGCCATCGCCAAGGTCGAGCACCCCTGCGAACAGGGTCTTGTGGCCATGTTCGGCGTGGCGGCAACGGTGGTCGTTGTGACCTTCACGGGCATCGTCATTCTCGTGACGGGCGTGCTCGATTATTCGGTCACGGGCATTGAACTCACGCAACGTGCTTATACCGTCGGGCTGGGCGGCATCGGCACGAGCTTCGTGGCGCTTTGCCTTTTCTTCTTTGCCTTCTCGACCATCATCGGCTGGTACTTCTTCGGCGAACAGAACGTGCGCTTCCTTTTTGAGGGTCGCGGCGTGACGGTCTACCGCGTCATCGTGTGCGCCTTCATCGTGTTGGGCGCCACCCTCAAAGTCGACCTCGTCTGGGCTTTGGCAGACCTCTTCAACGGTCTGATGGTGATTCCGAACCTGATCGCGCTTTTGGCGCTTCACAAGGTGGTAGGCAACAGTCTCAACGACTTTGAAAAGCGTCTGGCCGAGTACGAAACCCGTACGCGCTCTCAGAGCTGATAACTCGACGGGGATGCGTCGGCGGACGCCCCCTGACAGATTCTCTTGATGGGAGCTGCGAACTCGAGCGTTTTGAGACTCAAAAGTTCTTCTGCGAGTCGGTGACACTAAAAATCTCCGCCCCTCCGCAGGCTTGCTTCCGCTTGAGAGGCGGACTGCGGAGGGGGCCTTACTATCGGCTAAGGGAGCTGCCATCCTTGGAAGAGAGGCTCACGTAAATTGTGAGGAATTCCCTTCCAAGCAGTCGCAAACAGATGCAAAACCTGAGTCCTCGTGCTAGGATAGCGGCAAAGCGATTTAGTAAAGTGTTCATCGCTT
>CAMAHM010000113.1 GCA_945834535.1 uncultured Sutterella sp.
CTCATCGACAGCGCTCCCGACCTTGCCGCAAGCGTGAACCACCTGCGGCAGGTTAGGGGTCTCGCTCCCCTGCCCTTTGAGTCGCTCAGACACTTCTGCGGCGCCGGTGCCCGAGGCATGCTCGCCGCAGGCCTGCGTCTGACGCCGCAGTCTCCGTGCTATGAAACGGAACGCCAGGCGTTTTTGTCGCATTACGAAGCGCACATGTTCGACAGAGCGGCGCTTTTTGCGGGCGTCTCGGACATGCTCCTAAGCATTGAAGAAGCCGGCTGGCGTTGGGGAATTGTCACCAACAAGTCGGCTCGTTTTGCCGGCCCCATGTGCAGGCTTTTGGGGCTCGATGGGGCCGCATGCCTTATTTCGGGATCGGACATGGGAAAAATGAAGCCCCTGCCCGATGCGCTTTTGGCCGGCATTAAGGCCTGCGGCGGCACGGCTCAAAAGACGGTCTACATCGGGGACGATCGACGCGATCGACTGTGCGCGGCCAACGCGGGCGTGCCCTTTATTGCCGCCGGCTGGGGCTATGTTGAAGGCAGCATCCCCGTCAAAGACTGGGGAGCCGAAGGCCTGGCTGATGGACCTCGGGATGTACCTGTTTTGGTGCGCAGGCTTCTTTCCTAACAGTTCTTAGAATCAGGGGCTCCTTGGGGAGCCCCGAATGTTTACCAATTATTGATGCGGTCGATCATCTCAAGCACGGAGCCCTGTGCGTCGACCAACGCATAGCGGTCAAAAGCCGCTCCCGTCGGGCAGGCATGGTTGGGAAGAATTCTGAGCTTGCGGCCGAGCGGAAACTCTGTCGGATCAATGGCCCCGCCGTCGCGCCGGGCGATGATGCCGTGCTCCTGATTGGCGTCGCGCACCCAATATTCGGGCAACAGTCGCCCCTCTTCGTCACAGACCGCGCCGTACCCCCAGTCCGTCTTCTGTTTGGCCGTGCCGCGATCGCGGCTCATCGCCATCCAGCCGCCGTCGGTAATGAGCCACCCCTTGGTGCTCTGGCGGCCTATCACGCTCACCAGCACAGAAAGTGCAATATCGTCGAGGCGGCACACGCCCAGATTTGCCATAAAGAGGTCACCCACGCTGCCCACTCCCGAGCGAATTTCCGTCACGCCCGTCGCATCCCGACAGGCCATCAGAGTCGGGGTGGAACCGATCGAAACGATGCGAATGTCAAACCCTGCCTCACGCAGCTGTTGCGCCGTCCGCACAACGGCGGCTACTTCATTTTGCGCCGCCCGTTCGCGGTCAGAGGCTTCAGAAAGACCGTAGCTGCCGCCCGCGTGTGTGAGTACGCCCACAAGCTCTGCCCCGCTCTCAAGAGCGCGTGCCGTTTCCAAAATTGCCGGATCGTCGGGCGTGAGCCCCGAGCGGTGCCCGTCGCAGTCAATCTCAATCAGAACGCGCAGGCGGGCTGCGTGTGCGCGGCACCAATCGCTCACGGCGCGGGCCGCCTCAACGCTGTCCAAAATTACCTTGACGTCGGCACCGCGACTGTTGAGCGCGTGTACGCGCGGCAGTTTCGAGGGCACGATTCCAACGGCATAAATCAGGTCCGTGATGCCGGCCGCGGCAAAATATTCGGCTTCCTTTAAGGTCGACACTGTCGCGGGGCCCGTGGGCGAAGCGATCTGCATGCGCGCAACGGCAAGCGACTTGTGGGTTTTCAAGTGCGGACGCCACACGACGCCCAAACGCTCACACTGCGCCTTGGCGCGAGCGATGTTGGCTTCAAGGCGCCCCTTATCCAAAAGCGCCGCAGGGGTATCGAGGTCACAAATATCCGTCATTGGAGCCCGTCCTTTATGAATGTTTGCAAAAGACCGCCGCAGGCAGCGCGGCAGCGCTCGAGGGTGGCGTCAAAATCCCGCTCCGTGCCGTAGTAGGGATCGGGCACCTCTGTCTCTTCCGGGCGTCCCGCAAAGGGCATCAGAAGATCCACGCGGGCGCGGGCCCCGGCGGGCGCCATGGCCTTCAGATCCGCTAGATTCATGGCGTCGCAGGCAAGGATGCGGTCAAAGTGCGCAAAGTCGTCAGGGCGCACAAGACGGGCGCGGTGCGTCGAAATATCGATCCCGGCACGCCTGCAGGCGGCCGTTGCGCGTGCATCGGGCGCCTGACCGATATGCCAGTCACCCGTGCCGGCCGAGTCGATCTCAAAGCGATTTTCCAGCCCCTTTTCACGCACGAGCGCGCGAAAAACGCCTTCAGCGGTGGGAGAGCGGCAGATATTGCCGAGACAAACGAACAAAACTCGGATAGGAGTGGTCGGCATGCGTGTGTGTCCTTTCAAAGCGAGCGACAAAAGAACACCTTCTTTTGCCAGCAGAACTTAGGACTGCATTCTACGACTCAAAGCGTTTCGGCCACGCCGAAGGCGCGTCGCTTGATGGCTTCAAGCCGGTCGCGGAAGATCACGGCGCGCTCAAAGTCGAGTTCCTGGGCGCATTCACGCATGCTCTTTTCGGTCTGGCGAATTGCTCGGGCAACGCTCTTTTCGTCGGCAAAGTCGATGTCTTCAAGACCGTCTCCCGGGGCTCTGCGCTTGTCTGCGGCTTCGGGCCCCTTGTAGACGCCGTCGATGATGTCGCGCACTTGCTTAACAACGGAGCGCGGCGTAATGCCGTGCGCCGCATTGAAGGCCTGCTGCTTGGCGCGACGTCTTTCTGTTTCGTCAATGGCGCGGCGCATGGAGTCGGTAACGGTGTCGGCGTAGAGAATGGCCTTGCCCTTAACGTTGCGCGCCGCGCGACCGATGGTCTGAATGAGCGAGCGGGTAGAACGCAGAAACCCTTCCTTGTCCGCGTCGAGGATCGCCACGAGACTCACTTCGGGAATGTCGAGCCCTTCGCGCAACAGGTTGATGCCGACAAGGACGTCAAAAACGCCGGCACGAAGATCACGGATGATTTCAACGCGCTCAACGGTGTCGATGTCCGAGTGCAGGTAGCGCACGCGCACATCGTGTTCGCTCAGAAATTCCGTGAGTTCCTCGGACATGCGCTTGGTGAGTGTTGTCACAAGCACACGCTCGCCCGCCTTGGTGCGGGCGTTAATTTCCTCGAGCACATCGTCGATCTGGGTCGTGGCGGGGCGCACTTCGACTTCAGGATCGACAAGTCCCGTGGGACGCACGACCTGCTCGATGATCTGGGCGCTGCGCTCGAGCTCATAGTCGGCGGGCGTGGCGGACACAAAAATCGAACGGCGCATCTTGCGCTCGAATTCGTCAAAGCGAAGCGGTCGGTTGTCGAGCGCCGACGGCAGACGAAAGCCGTAGTTGACGAGCGTCGTCTTTCGCGACCTGTCACCACGGTACATGGCCCCGAGCTGCCCCATCATGACGTGGCTCTCGTCAAAAAACATGATCGCGTCCGCGGGCAGATAGTCGATCAGGCAGGGGGGCGCTTCGCCCGGCGCAAGCCCCGTGAGGTGACGCGAATAATTTTCAATGCCCTTGCAAAAGCCCACCTGATCGAGCATTTCCAGATCAAAGAGCGTGCGCTGCTCGATGCGCTGCGCTTCGACGAGTTTGTTTTCGTCGAGGAAAAACTGCTTGCGCTCCTTGAGCTCGGCGCGGATCGAATCCATGGCGCGCACGATTTCGCCGCGGGGCGTGACATAGTGACTGGCCGGATACACCACAAAGCGCGGTACGCGCTGGCGCACTTTGCCCGTCATCGGGTCAAAGAGTACGACCGCTTCAAGTTCATCGTCGAAAAATTCCGCCCGCACGGCCACCTCGGCGTGTTCAGCGGGGAAGATGTCGAGCACGTCGCCTCTAACACGGAACGTGCCGCGAATGAATTCAAGGTCGTTGCGCTTATATTGCATGCCCACAAGCTGAGCGATGATATCGTCACGGCTCTTGCTGTCGCCCTGACGCAGAATCAGACGCATCTGTGTGTAGCTTTCCGGCTTGCCGATGCCGTAGATCGCCGACACCGTCGCGACGATGATCGTGTCGCGGCGCTCGAGAATGGATTTTGTGGCCGCGAGCCGCATCTGCTCGATGTGTTCGTTGACGGCCGAGTCCTTTTCGATGAAAAGATCGCGCGCCGGCACGTACGCTTCAGG
>CAMAHM010000114.1 GCA_945834535.1 uncultured Sutterella sp.
CGGCGATGTTGCCGACGCCGACGCGCGAAGCGGTCGACACGCAGAAGGCCTGAAAGGTGGAAATATGCCCCTTACGCGGTTTGGCGCCCACGCCTTCGGTCACGAGCCGCGCCATTTCGGAGACGGCACGCAGCTGCACGAATCCCGTGCGCACGGTAAACCACAGCCCGAGAATAAGAAGCATGGCGATGAGCACGTAGCTCCACAGCCAATTGTTGAGGACATTGACGACAGCGTCAAGACTTTCGATCCATTGCACGACGGTTTTCTCCTTTGGTGGGGCCGATTGCTTTGCTTGTTCTTTCGAGATTGTACAACCTGCCTCGGCGTTGCCATAAAATGCTCGATTTTGCGCTGCGATTGGCAGCATTGCGTCTAAGTTTTTGCGATGACCGATTTATTGAACCGCCTGCGTCTGACGGCCGCCCCGATGGAAGGCATTACGACCGTGGTGTGGCGACGTCTGCATGCCGAATTTTTCGGTGCGGCCGACCGCTACTATCTGCCTTTTGTCACCCCCACAACCGAGCCGCGCTTTACCGAGCGGCAGCTCCGTGAACTCGACCCCCGGGTCAACGGGCCGCTCACGGTGATCCCGCAGCTTCTGACGCGGCGCGCGCCCGACTTCATCTGGGCCGCACGCGCGCTGGCCGACATGGGCTACACGGAGGTCAACCTCAATATCGGCTGCCCGGCGGGCACGGTGACGGCCAAGGGCAAAGGCTCGGGATTTTTGCGCGAACCCGTCGCTCTTGCCGCCTTTTTGGACGAAGTGTTCAACGCGCAGCTGCCGATTGCCGTCTCGATCAAAACCCGCATCGGCTATGCCGACGAAGAAGAATTCAGCGACCTCGCCCGTCTTTTGAGCAGCTATCCCGTGGCAACGCTCACGGTGCACCCGCGCCTGAAAACCGATCTGTACCGCGGCTCGGTCCGACTGTCGGTGCTCGAAAGGAGTCTTGCGGACATCACCGTTCCTCTTGCCTACAACGGCGACATCGTCAACGAAAAAGACGTTGTCCGCATGGCAGAGCGCTTTGCGTCGGTTCCGGGGGGCCTTGTTGAAGTCATGGTCGGTCGGGCTCTTACGGCCGATCCCGCCCTCATTCGAAAGGCGCGCGGCGGACGCCCCGCTTCGCTACGGGAAATCACGGGCTTTATGGAGGCGCTCCTTGACGAATACACCGTGCACTGGGGCAACCGCATGAATTCCTTTAAGCGCATGAAGGAGTACTGGTGGTTCGTGCTGTGCATGTTTGAAGAAGACAGCGCCGAGGGACGGGACCTCGGCAAGCTCGCCAAAGACATGTTCCGCGCCCGAGACGAAGCGCGTTTTCGTGCACTCGTTTCCGAACTTACCGAGACACATGCGCTCAGAACGGATGCCCGTTACGGTTGGTTCAAACCTGCTTAACCACAATCTCAAGCACTTCGGACGTGGACGAAACACTCCAAACGCGTCAAAATCCACGTCCCGTTTTTTTGTTGGAGGCCTCTGCCATGGCACGCAACGCTCTCATCATCGATGCCGGACTCGCTTTGCGCAATTCGCACGGCAAACTCAACCACCACTTTGCCGACGTTGTCAGCGAAGAACTGTCCGCTCTGGGGTACAGCGTCACCGTTACCCGTCTTGAAGAAGGTTGGGAGGCGGCTAAAGAAAATGAACGCATGCGCGAGGCCGACGTCGTCGTGGCTCAGTTCCCCGTTTGGTGGATGTCTGCGCCCTGGCAGTTTAAGAAGTACGTCGACGAAGTCTTCGGCGCGGGCATGATCACCGGTGACGGCCGCACGCGTACGGCACCCGACATCAACTACGGCACCGGGGGCCTTTTAAAGAGCCGCTTTATGCTGAGCTGCACCTGGAACGCCCCGGCCTATGCCTTTACCGCACCCGATGAATTTTTCGAAGGCAAGGGAATCGATGCGGTGCTTTTCCCGCTGCGCAAGGCGTTTGAATTCCTCGGCATGAAGCCGCTGCCCACCTTTATGGCCAACGACGTCATGAAGAACCCCAAAATCGAGCAGGACGAAGCCCGACTGCGCGAACACGTGCGCCGCGTTTTTGCCGACCTCTGATTTCGGGTTTACCGCGCACCATGAGCAACTACCGCACTGAGGGCCCGGCCGCCTGGGCTCCCATTCTCGGCCTGTCGCTGGCAGCCTTCGTCTTTAATACGAGCGAGTTTCTGCCCGTGGGACTGCTGCCCGACATCGCCGAAAGCCTCAGGGAAAGCATCCCGACCACGGGACTGATCCTGACGGGGTACGCCTTTGTCGTCGCCGTCATGTCACTGCCGCTCACCATCCTGACGGCCAGAATGGAAAGGCGGCGGTTGCTTTTAGCGCTGCTTGCGTTTTTCAGTTTGTGCCACTTCGTCATGCCCTGGGTTTCGAGCTTTGGCTCAGTCATGGCCGCGCGCGTAGGCGTGGCGCTCGCCCACTCCATCTTTTGGGCCGTGATTACGCCGCTCGCAGTGCGCGTGGCTCCGAGAGGCCGCGGAGCGCTGGCGCTTTCCTGCGTCATGGGCGGCACGATCGTTGCGACGGTGCTGGGCGTGCCCATCGGCACGCATCTCGGACAGATCCTCGGTTGGCAGGAAGCGTTCTTTGTGAACGGCGTTGCCTCGGCTCTGGTTTTTGCCGTCATCTGGCGCGTACTGCCTGTGTGCGAGAGTCGCCGCGCCGGCTCGCTTGCGAGCGTGCCCGTCATCTTCAGGCGCCCCGCTCTCGTACAGATCTACCTCATCACAGTGCTTGCCGTACTCGGGCAGTTCACGGTCTACTCCTACATCGCACCCATTGTGCATCAGGTGGGAGGCTTGAGTGAATCGGACATTGTGACCGTGCTTTTCGTCTTCGGTATTGCCGGCATTGCGGGCGTGGCCGGAGCCTCGCGCACGGTTGACGCACACCGTACCGCCACCTGCGTGACGGCCATGGCACTCTTGGCGCTTTCCATGCTCAGTCTGCCCTTTGTGGCGACAAGCGCCCCGGCGCTTTGGGCTGTCGCCCTTATCTGGGGCGCCGGCATGACCGCCATGTGTCTGTCCTTTCAGACCGCGGTTCTTGCTGCTGCTCCCGACTGCGCGGATGTGGCTGCGAGTCTGCACTCGGGGATCTTCAATATCGGCATCGGGGGCGGCGCTTACCTCGGAGGACGGGTCGTTGAACACATGGGCTACGATTGCGTCAATCTCGTCGGCTTTGCCATGGTGGCCGCGGCCATCGCCGTCATCGTCTGGGCGCGCCTGACAACCGGTCGAGGTCTCATTCCTTACTCTCCCGAAAAGGACAACACCGCAACGTCCCATGACTGACGCCGACAGCTATACCGTTCCCGATCTTCCCGCCGGGGCCGTGCACCGAGCCGAGGAAGTCATCCGCGGCTCGCGCTTTATCGTGCATCTTGCGCACGCCGACTCACCCGAAGCAGCCAAACGCTTCATCGATGCCATTCGTGCCGAGCATGCGCGGGCAACTCACAACTGCTGGGCCTTTCAGGCCGGCCGCCCGGCAAGCACCGCCCGCATCGGTGCCAGCGACGACGGCGAACCCAAAGGGACTGCGGGACGCCCCATGCTCAACGTGCTGCTGCACTCGGGCGTTGGTGAAGTCGCCGCGGTCGTCACGCGCTACTTCGGCGGGACGCTGCTCGGCACGGGAGGACTTGTGCGCGCCTATCAGGGCCTTGTCAAGCTTGGACTCGAAACGCTTCCCGTTCGCGTCAGAGAACCCGAACGTCTTTTGGAAATGACCGTTCGCTACAGCGATGTGCGCTACGTTGAAGATATTCTGACGCGGCACGGCGCGCGCATTGCGCAAAAGCGCTTTGAGAGCGATGCCGTCCTTGTCGTACACGTACCGCTTGCCGTTGAAAAAAATGTGTGCGCGCGCCTCAATGAAGCCACCTGCGGGCGCGTTGTCATGCGCTCGTGTGCGCTAGACTAGGCGCCGTTTTTTTTCCACCGGAAGAATTTGAGTCAACCCACCCCCGTCTGAAGACGGAGGCTTGGCAACAAGCCTTGGTTGACTA
>CAMAHM010000115.1 GCA_945834535.1 uncultured Sutterella sp.
CCACAGACTCTGCACACCGCTCAGGACGCTCATGGCGGCTACGATCGGCACGGCCGACTGCGTCGGCATGGCCTGCAGCCAGATGCCAAGACTCATGAGGCCTGTACCGAAGCCGGCCAGGCCGTTGACAAAGCCTCCGGTTGCCGCGCCTGCGAGAATGCAGAGTAAGACGGAGATTTCGGGCATGATGTGTGGCCTTACTTCAAAGCAGTCCTATGACTCTCCACCACAGGGGGCCAACCGTCATCCAGATAACCGTAAAGATCGTGGTTGTGATGAGGCCGTTGCGCCACCATTCGGTCTGCGGCACGTATCCTGCGCCAAAAAAGACGGGAGCCGAAGCATTCGAGTAGTGCGTGAGCGGGCTCGAGACGCTCGAAAAAATGCCGAGCACGACGGCGGCAAAGAGGGGCGGTGCACCGCAGGCAACAGCCACGGCAATGAAGGCCGCGTACATGGCCGAAATGTGGGCCATGACGGACGCAAAAAAGTAGTGGCCGTAGATGTAGATGAGGCTGAGGATGATGAACGATACCGTCCAGTCAAAGTGGGAAGCCGTGAGCGTTTGGGCCACCAGGTCTGCAGCCCATCGAATCAGTCCGCTGTCAGCAAGAGCCGCCGACAGGACCGTGAGGGCACTCACCCAGAAAAGAGCGTCCCATGCGCCTTTCTCGGAGAGGATGTCTTCCCAGGAGAGGGCCCCTGTGACAAGAAGAATCGCTACGGCCAGCATAGCAACGGCGGTCGACCCGATGCCAAAAAAGCTTCCCGCAGCCCAAAGCAGCAGACACATGCCGAAGACGCCAAGAAGCATCGTTTCTGCGTGAGTGAGCGGTCCCATGCGCTTTAATTCTTCATCTGCGTGCTTTTGCGCGTTTGGGAGCGCCGTCAACACGGGGCGCGAGAGATAAAAGAGCACCACTGGGACCGAGGCAAGACAAATGAGACCGGGCACGATGGAGGCTGCGGCCCACCGCGTCCACGTGAGCTCCACGCCCAGAGCCCCAGCAGCAAGCCCTATGCACAACGTGTTGGCGGCCATGGAAGTTAGAAAGAGCCCACAGGTGACGCCGTTGGCGGTGAAGCCGACCTGCATGAGGTAGCGCCCGATACGATCTCCCGTCGGACCGGGCTCCGAATCGAGCGCGCTGCAGATGGAGCGCACGATCGGATAGAAAAGGCCGCCTCCGCGGGCGGCTCCCGCGGGCATGGCGGGAGAGACAATAAGTTCGGCAAGGCAGATTGAGTAACCCAACGAGACGGCGTTCTTGCCGATGGCGCGAATGATGACGAACGCAATGCGCCGGCCCAACCCGGTTTTGATGAATGCGCGAGAGATAAAGAACGCACACACCACCATCCATGTTGCCGAGGCGCCGAACCCGGACAAAAGGACTTTGGTCGGGATGATGCCGAAAAGCGCGCAGACCGTAAGGGACAGAAACGCAATCGGCCCCATGGGCATCGGCTGCAGAATAAAGCCGACAACGGCAGCGGCGAAAACAGCCAAAAGCGTCATGGTCTGCGGCTGCAGACCATGCGGGCTGGGCAGACACGCGACGGCAGCGCCAACAGCAAACACGGCTGTCCATTTGGCGCACAGTGCTGTATTGAGGACGGGAAGTCGCATGACTGAGAAAAATGCGGAACAATCAAAAACGATGCAAAAAGCATCAAATACGGCAGTGATTCTAGAACTGTGCCGAAGACAAAGAAATTCCGCGCCGAAACAGCGTTCGACGCGGAAAGCAGAAAACACAGGTTGTCAGGCGGTTGAAATCATCAAGCCGCCCGGTTTTCTTAGAAGAGGCCGATCACCTTCCACCAGGCCATACCGACCGTGAGCCACACGACGGTATTGATCGAGCAGATGATGAAGCCGTTGCGCCACCATTCGGCTTGCGAAACGTAGCCCGCCCCGAAGTAAACGGGGGCCGCACCGTTCCCGTAGTGGGTGAGCGAAATCGGCAGATTAGAGAAAATGCCGAAGGCCACGGCCACCATCAGTGCAGGTGCACCGCAGGCAACAGCCACCGCCACAAAGGCGGCGTACATGGCCGAAATACGGGCCGTCACGGAGGCAAAACAGTAGTGCGAGTAGATGAAGATCAGACTGATCACGACAAAGGAGGCAATCCAGCCCATGTTCGCAGCCGAGATGCCCGAAGCGATCATGGTGGCGGCCCACTTGATGAAGCCCGATTTTGCGAGTGCCGTCGCAAGCGCCATCAGACCGCCCATCCAGAACATGGCGTCCCAGGCACCCTTTTCGGAGAGAACGTCCTTCCAAGTGAGCACCTTGGTGATCAGCATGATCGAGACGGCGAGCATGGCGATGGGCGTGGCACCGATCTTGGTGATGCTGCCCGTGGCCCAGAGCACCAGACACATCACGAATACGAAGGCGAGCACCTTTTCGTCAAACGACATCGGGCCCATCTTGGCAAGTTCGTCGCTCGCAAGCTGACGGGCGTTGGGAATCTGCTTGAGTTCGGGCGGAGCGATCTTAAGGAGCACCAAGGGTACCAGGAAAAGACACACCAACCCGGGCACGATGGCCGCAATGGCCCACTGCATCCAGGTCAGTTCCACACCGACGGCGCTTGCTGCAAGACCCACGCAAAGCGGGTTGCCGGCCATTGAGGTGAGGAACATCATGCAGGTGACTGCGTCGGCATGAAAGCCCACCTGCATCAGGTATTTGCCGATTCTGCCGCTCGAGGGGCCGGCTTCAGAGCCGAAG
Organism: uncultured Sutterella sp.; assembly: GCA_945834535.1. Lineage (GTDB taxonomy): Bacteria > Pseudomonadota > Gammaproteobacteria > Burkholderiales > Burkholderiaceae_F > Duodenibacillus. Next base: position 2,744 of record CAMAHM010000115.1, read on the forward strand.
GCGCTCGAAAGCGACTGCACGATCGGATAAAAGACACCGCCCCCGCGGGCCGTGGCCGAAGGCATGGCCGGCGAAATCACGAGCTCGGCAAGGCAGATTGAGTAGCCGAGCGACATGGCGCTCTTGCCGATCGCACGGATGATGCCGAAGGCGATGCGGCGGCCAAGGCCGGTCTTGATGAAGCCGCGCGACAGGAAGAACGCGCACACGATCAGCCAGATGGTGCCGTTGCCGAACCCCATCAGGACGTCTTTGGTTTTGAGAATGCCGAACAGTGCGCAGAAGCTGAGCGCAAGGAAAGCCATAGCGCCCATCGGCAGCGGCTGCAGAATGAAGCCGGCGATGGTAGCCACGAAAATGGCAAAAAGATGCCACGCGTTGGGCGACAGTCCCGCCGGGCACGGAATGAACCAGATGATCAAACCGAGGGCAAGGACGATGGCCCATTTCTTAAGGGCAGCAGAGTCCATGAATGTATCTCCCATATGGATTGCAACAAAACGCGCCGGCTGAAATGATTATTGTCTTTACTCGGCTCAGAAAATAGCGGAGCAACGTGCCGACACAGGTGCGATTCTATAGCGCACACAGGCAGACAGATAAGCGGTGCTAGCTGAGGATTTGACCGAAGCTTTTCGGGATGTGGAATTTTTACAAGACCACTTAGGGAGACAAAATGCCAGCCCTTTCAGGCAACACAAAGAACGAATTGCGTCCTTCAGAATTTTTTTTGGGAATTTCAGAAGTTGAACGTCCGAAAAAACGAGAAAATCCGAAGTGCAACTTCAGATTTTTCGATGAGTGCTTTAAGCAAGCAGCTTCGTCTGCCGTGCCCAAACGGATTTCAGGTCCCTGACAACTATTCGATCTGCAGGCAGCCAGTTCAAAGAGTCGAGCTCATCGTGTGCAAGCCACTTGGCATCTTCGTGCTCGAGCAGGTTGATTCGGCCCGACACGATGCGCGACAAGTAGCAGTGCATCGTCAGGTGAAACTTGGGATAGTCATATTCCACGGTCGTCACGAGTATGTGCGGTGCAATTTCTATCGCAAGTTCTTCCTGAATTTCACGCACGACGGCTTGCTCGGGGGTTTCGCCGGCCTCGACCTTGCCGCCGGGAAATTCCCAACCGTCTTTGAATTCACCGGTGCCGCGCTGCGTGGCGAGAACACGGTTTTCAAGTGCGATGATGGCGGCTACCACTTCAATCGTCTTCATAGAAAATCCGCGAGGAAACCTTCGCCTTCAGGCGAGGGAGGAATCGCG
>CAMAHM010000116.1 GCA_945834535.1 uncultured Sutterella sp.
TGCAAGGTCTTGTCCCAGTGGTTTGCGTCGCAAAACGATCGCTCTGGCGGCTGCGCTGCTGTTGGCGGAATCTCCAGGGGTGGCGGCTGGGATTCTTGCTCCAGTGGAGGGAGAAAATGGGGGGCTGTTCTTCATTTCTGAAAGCGCCAATCCGAGCGGCGGTACAACACTGCAGTTTTGGTCTTCTGGTGGGACGGAAGAACCTAAATGGACTTTCCAACTAGGATCCGGTGCGTCTTCGCAGACTTTGATTAATGGATTGGGGCAGGCCGGCATCGTTCTCGGCTTTAACGCCAGCGGGTACCTGGGGACATATGTCTCTGATGCAAACGATGCACAAATGAGCCTTAAAAGCCGTACTTCGGAAGACGCTGAGCCGAACTTTCTGTGTGTGGACAATCTTGAGCTTCCCATGGGAAGCGTCACGGTCGGTGCGCCGGCTGATCCCGAAAATTGGGTGCAGTCGCGTGCCGATCCCTCTTTTGTCGGCGCCATTCTTGCTGTCAAAAAGCTCACAAATGATTCGTATGCTGCACCCGTTGGGGCCGGGGCGACAGCCTCGTCCGTCGGAACGATCTTTGTGCGGCCCGGGGGCGTTCTTGCTTTGGGAACCCATTTTGATAATCCCAACGCCGGTGTGGACGACGCTATTGCGAATTTTCCGTCGGCGCCTTCCCAGCCTTTGGCACGGGTGCTTCATGTCGTCGAACGGGTCGGCGCATCGGCGACTTTGATTCTCAACAACAACGCAATCGGCTACAGCGGCGGCGTGCGCATTGTGGTGGGTGACTACGCGAGTGCGCAGAGCGGGAGTGATGGCGAGGGCATCTGGATTGGAAGCAACGGCGCGGCCATCGTCTACTGCGGCGAAAGCGCAGAGCGCGCATCACGGGCAGCGACCTTGGCAAGCAGCACGCAAACGTTGGACTTGCACCTGGCGTCGAATGCGACTTTCGTTCTCTACAACTGGAACGGCGTAGACCCCATTGTCTTTCAGCCGATCCCAATCGAGGAGGGCGCCCGCATCTACACGATCGGCGGTGTGCGCTCGCAGTGGAACGGCACAGACTTCGTGCGGGTCAGGCCCGCAAGCAACTACGGCGCTCTGAGGGCGGCGCCTTTGGTACTGCGCGTTGCTTCTCTTGAAGGCACGGATCTGGTGCAAATGACGCCCGGATACCGCTTCTGCAACGATGCGTTGGACAGCACGCTTGTCTCGAACGCATATTTGGGCGAAGCGATTGATCGCGCTGCCTTTCTTCCGATGGCTTCGGGCTTTCCTGCAGCGGCTGAGACGGCCTGGCGCCTGCATGCAGCCGACCTGATGCATCGGTCTATTACGGCTGAGCCCGACGGCGCTCGGTTTTGGGTGATGTGGACGCAGAGCAGGCTCGACGCTCCTGCTATGTTTTCTGCGGCCGATGGCAAATGGCCGGTGACGGCCGATATTGAACTCTTTTCGGCCGGCTACGACATGCGGGTGGCGCAGGAAACGCTTGTGAGCTTCTCGGCGATGGGAGGGCGAACGGATCTCTCATCCAATCGCCCCTTTGCCGCCACGACAAGCGAGGGGAGTCTGGGGGCCGCAGCCCTGACGCTTGAGACGCCGGTGACGCCCAACACGGAGTTTCGTGCCCTGTTGCTGTGGGCGCAGGCTTCGGGTGACGCAAGACAGATTTCTTTGGGGCATCGTTTGGATGCAGATGCCCGACTGGAGCATTACGCGATTTTCGGCCGCATGACCACTCATTGGCAGACGGCCTGGCCCTGGCTGCAGTGGTCGCCCTGGATTCAGGCGGGCTATTTGTCGGCTGAACTTAAAAAATCCAAAATCGAAGACTCTTTCCCCGCGGCAAGCGGCACGGCTTTCGTCATGTCCGGTGACAAGAGGGCATGGTGGCAGGTGGACGTCGGCTTGGGACTTGCCGCCACCTACACGACAAAGGACTTTTTCCCCGGCACCGAGATCAAGGTGCAGACGGATCTGTCCTACGGGCAGTGTCTGGGGACGCGGGACTGGCGTGTGCAGACTGCTTTTGCCGACGGAACGGGGGCAAGCCTTGCCACATTTGAGGGAACGCCCGCGAATGTGCTTCGCCTGCGCGGTTCCATCGATATTGACCGCCTCTGGAAAACGCCGGAAATGCAGGGCGGATTTTTCGGATTGGGTGCCAAGCCGACGGGGAAGGATCTGCAGCGCGGCCTTGGTGCAAAACTATCCGTCGGCTTGGATCAGAGCGCACGGCAAAACCGCAGCAGGTTTGTGAATATGTCTGTGAGTTGGCGCTATTGAGTGCTTTTCGACAAATGTCTCAAACCTCAATTGCAGAAGCAGAGGTCATCGTGGGTAAAATCAATTCCTTGTTTTTTTGAAGTCCGCGACTTTTTTCTGCGCGCCGACCGCCCTGCGGCGCCGCGTCTGATGAGACGGACAGAAGGGAGAATTTTGTGAACGAAATTGCCAGCACCGTCTGCGACATTGTCTGGAGTCCGGTTCTTGTCTACCTGCTTCTGGCAACCGGTCTGTACTTTTCCATCCGTTCGCGTTTTGTGCAGCTGCGCATGGTCGGCGAAATGACGCGACTGATGTTCCAGCAAAGGAGCGACAACACGGGTGTTTCGTCTTTTCAGGCGCTTTCCATGACTTTGGCCGGGCGCGTGGGCACCGGCAACATTGCCGGTGTGGCGACGGCCATTTGCTTTGGCGGCCCGGGGGCCCTTTTTTGGATGTGGGTGGTAGCCTTCCTGGGAGCTTCGAGTGCTTTCGTCGAATCGACGCTCGGTCAGATCTACAAGGAAAAGATTGACGGCGAAAGCACGGGCGGTCCGGCCTTCTATCTGGAACACGGCGCCCGCATGAAAGCCTTTGCCTGGGTGTTTGCCATCGTGACGCTCATTGCCTCGGGCATTCTTTGCCCCGGCGTGCAGAGCAACGCCATCGCAGAATCCATGAAGCACGCCTTCGGCATTGAGCCCACGGTGAGCGCAGCCGTGGTGTGCTCGCTTTTGAGCTTTATCGTCTTCGGGGGCTTAAAGCGCATCGCCAGTTTTACGACCGTCGTGGTGCCCTTCATGGCGCTCTCGTACATTGTGGTGGCGCTCATCACGGTGTTCTACAACATCGAGCACATCCCCGACGTTTTTGCACTCATTATCAAGTCGGCTTTTGGTCTTGATTCGGCTTTTGGCGCCATGGTCGGCACGGCCGTGTCCTGGGGTGTCAAGCGCGGCCTTTATTCCAACGAGGCAGGGCAGGGGTCCGGTCCCCACGCTTCGTCGGCCGCCTCCGTTTCTCACCCCGCCAAGCAGGGGCTCGTACAGGCGTTTTCCGTGTACATCGACACCTGGTTTGTCTGTACTGCTACGGGGCTGATGATTCTTCTGACCGGGTGCTACAACGTGATCCTGCCCGACGGACAGGCGATCTTCTCCGGTCTTCTGGGCACCAATGCCGGTCCCGTCTACGTGCAGAAGTCGATTGACGTCGTGATGCCCGGCTTCGGCTCGCCCTTTGTTGCCTGTGCACTCTTTTTCTTTGCCTTTACGACGATTCTTTCCTACGCCTACATGGCCGAGACCAATATCAAGTACATCAACCGCAAGCTCAAAAAGCGCTGGTTGGTGTATGTCGGGCGCTTCGTGCTCGTGGTGTCGATCGGCGTGTGCGCCATCAATCCGGCAAGCATCGTGTGGCTGTGCGCCGACATCGGCATCGGGCTGATGGCGTGGCTCAACATCTTTGCCATTTTGCGTCTGCACAACGTGGCTTTTAAGGCGCTCAAAGACTATGAAGAGCAGCGAAAAACCGGCATTGAACCGGTGTTTCATCCTGAAAAGCTCGGTATTGCCAATGCCGACTACTGGAGCGGGGATCGCGCTGAAGAGAACCTGATTCTTGAAAACCAGGAAGGCGTCGAAAACCAGCCTGCCTCGCGCGGCGTGCGGCGTCTGCTAGAGCGCTTCTACAACCGCGATTAATCTTGCCGAGCAATGCGGCAGAA
>CAMAHM010000117.1 GCA_945834535.1 uncultured Sutterella sp.
GCCGATGCGGGCAGCAGCATGGACGGCGGTGAAACGTATCTTTTTACGGGCAACGTCGTTGTGACGCGTGCGGGCGACCTCAAAGATCCCCCGATGCGCTTTACGAGCACGCATCTGACCGTGTTTCCCGACACCAATCGCATTGAAACCGATGCTCCCGTTACCATGGTGCGCGGCGCCGACGTCACCACCGGCATCGGCATGACCCTTGACAATGTGGAAAGAACGCTCGATATTCACGACAATGTCAAGACCGTCGTCATGCCGCGCTCTGCGACCCAAAACAATGTGAGTCAACCATGATCCAACGCATTCTTCTTTCCCTGACGCTTGCCTCGTTCGCCCTGCCCTTTGCCGCGCAGGCCGAAACGGCCGACCGTGAAAAGCCCATCGAAGTCGTCGCCCAGAAATTTGCGGGCGACGAAATCAAACAGACCGCCGTCTACACGGGCAAGGTCGAAGTGCATCAGGGAACGCTCGAAATTCTGGGCGACCGACTGGAAGTCGTCGTTTCCCCCGACGGCTGGCGCACGATGACCGTCACGGGCAACCCCGTGCGCATGAAGGAGCGCCGCGACGCCCGCGTGCCCGGCGTTGAAGAATGGGTGCACGCCAGTTCTCTGACCGCCGTCTACGACGAGGAAAAGGACATCATGACGCTCATGAAGGTCGCCAAACTCGCCCGCAGCGAAAACGGCCTCGTCAAAGACTCGGCTGCCGGCGACAAGATCATCTACGACCTCAGAACCGCCCGCTCGCGCGTCGAGGGTGCCACGGGCAGCGACGGCAAGAAGAGCCGCGTGCAGACCGTGTTTGCACCGCGTCCCAAGCGCGCCGACGAGCAAAAGGCGGCAGCCCCGAATAAAGACGCCGCCGCCCCGATGCAGGGCGCATCCCGTCTGCAATAAAGGAGAGCGGCGTGAGCCAAAGTACCGTTCATACGCTTGAAGCGACCAACCTCATGAAGCGCTACGGCGCCCGCAAGGTGGTGCGCGACGTTTCCGTTCAGATCAAAAGCGGTCAGGTTGTCGGCCTGCTCGGCCCCAACGGCGCCGGCAAGACGACGACCTTTTATACGATCGTGGGACTGGTGCCGCCCAACGGCGGCAAGATCCTTCTCGACGGCCGAGAAATCACGCACCTGCCGATCTTTAAGCGCGCTCGCCTTGGCGTGAGCTACCTGCCGCAGGAAGCGAGCGTCTTTCGCAAACTTTCCGTCGAAGACAACATCCGCTCGATTCTTGAACTGCAGTTGGATGACAAGGGCAAGCCCCTGCCCGAAAAGGTGATTCGCGAAAAACTCGAGTCGCTTTTGGAAGAGCTGCAGATCACGCACATCCGCACCAACCTTGCGCTTTCTCTTTCGGGGGGCGAGCGCCGCCGCACGGAAATTGCCCGCGCGCTTGCCGCCAACCCGTCCTTCATTCTTCTGGACGAACCCTTTGCGGGCGTCGATCCCATCGCCGTCATTGAAATTCAGCGCATCGTGCGCTTTCTGCAGGCCCGCGGCATCGGCGTACTCATCACCGACCACAACGTCCGTGAAACGCTCGCCATCTGCGACCACGCCTACATCATCAATGAGGGCGAAGTGCTCGCCGACGGTACGCCCGAAGAGATCATCGCCAACGAAACCGTGCGCCGCATCTATCTGGGCGACACGTACTCCTCCTAGAGGCGTTCCATGGCGTATCTGGGCGGCTCGCTGCAGCAAACCGTTGCACAGAAAACCGTTCTGTCGCAGATGCAGCGTCAGTCGGTGGAGCTCTTGCACCTCACGGGGCCCGAGCTACAGAGTGCCGTCGACGAAGCCCTGGCTGCAAACCCCCTTCTTGACGTCGCATCGATCGACGGGGGGCCGCAGTGCGCGGGCAACGAAGAGCCTTCAGGCGCCCCGGCCGACCGCCCCCGGCCCTTCGATGAGCCCGCAGGCGTTGCCAACGACTACCGCGAGCCGAGCCTTTTGAACTGGCGCACCACCCCCGCGCAGGAAGAAGACTGGGACCCGTATGCACGCCTGGGGGCAGAGACAAGTCTCACGGACTTTCTTTTGGAGCAGGCAGGGTGCCTTGCGCTTAGTGCCGTTGACCGCACCCTTTTAACCTGGCTTATCGGCAACCTGGACGAAAACGGGTTTCTTGCCGAGGACTTTGAAGAACTCACGGCCGCCTGCCCCACGCAGCCCGAAGATCCCGAGGCCTGGCGCACGGCTCTTGCGCTGCTGCAGTCCTTTGATCCGGCCGGAATCGGCGCGCGTGACGCTGTGGACGCCCTCATTTTGCAGCTTAAGCGCAAAACCCGAGAAGGCGCTCCCCAAGGGGCCGTTGCCGTAGAGCTTCTCACGCATGCGCGCAGCGAACTTGCGCGACGCGATTTAAAGGCCGCAGCCCGCGCCGCGGGCTGCACGATTGAAGAAGCCCGTGAGGCTTTTACCCTCATCTGCACACTCGACCCGCACCCGGCAAGCGCCTTTTCCAGCGTCGACAAGGACCTGTGCATCATTCCCGAGATTGTCGTACGCCGCAATGCCGATGTCTGGCGGGTGACGCTCAATCCGGCCGTCGTGCCGCACCTTACCTTTGACGAAGAGAGCTTTGCCCTGCTCACGCAGGCAAAGCTTTCCGGCGACGAGAACAAAGACTGGAAAAAGAAGGCGGGGGAAGCCAAGGCGTTCGTGCGCGCCGTCGAGCAGCGCTTTTCCACCATTGCCGCCGTCGCCCAGTGCATTGTCGAGCATCAGAGCGCCTTTTTCACCGAAGGCCCCCGAGCCTTGAAGCCCCTGGGCCTTAAGGCGATTGCCGACAAGCTCGGCATGGCCGAGTCGACCGTCTCGCGTGCTGCGGCGGGCAAGTACATGCAAACCCCCGTGGGCACCTTCGAATTCAAGTACTTTTTCTCGAGCGCCCTCGAAACCGAGGACGGGTCGGCGGCAAGCAGCGCCGCCGTACGGCGCCGCATCGTTGAGCTTGTTGCGGCCGAAGACCCCAAAAAGCCCCTTTCGGACGGCGCCATCGCTGAAAAACTGGCCTCCGAGGGCATCACCGTGGCCCGTCGAACTGTTGCCAAATACCGCGAACTTGAGCACATCGCCCCAAAATCCATCCGCAAAAGCATTCTTCCTGCCTCCTAGAGACCAACGCTGAAGTTTTTGTACGGACAAACCTCTCAAACGCCGTTTTCTCTTTGAGCTTAGAATGCTGTGGGCTGGGCCGAGGGGGACCGGCCCGCTATTTTGCTGAGAAATCATGAACCATATTGCCGACCTGCTGACGCTCGAGTGCATCGAGCTCGACGCCGACATTCCGACTCGAAAACGCGCTTTTGAGGAGCTTTCACTGCTCCTTGAAAAGCATGCGGGCGTGGGGCATCAGGAGGTCTTTTCCGCGCTTTTGGCCCGCGAGCGTCTCGGCTGCACGTGCCTCGGTGCGGGGGTGGCGATTCCGCACGGCCGCATTGCGGGCCTTGCGAACATCAGCATGGCGGTGCTGCGTACGCGTCAGGCCGTGACGTTCGATACGCCCGACAACCGCAAGGCGCGTCTTTTCTTCTGCATCATCATCCCCGAAGAAGGGGGCGACAACTATCTTGACGTGCTCGCGGACGTGGCGGCCCTCTTAAAAGACCGTGAGGCCAAGTCGGCCCTTCTTGAAGCACCCGACGCGATGGCCGTGTGTCAGTTCATCGCCTCCTGGAAGGCGCCCGAGGCAGAGCCCGAAGCTGCAGGCGAAGAGGACTACCCCAAGGACGAGCAAGCCTGACCGAGTCGCTTGTCTGCCTCAAATCGTCGGAAATGACTCCTTCCGCACGAAGACACTCCCGTTTGTCGCTTCAATTTGCAAGACTCACGCATCATCACACCTTCCATCCGCAACGGACAAGCCGTTGTACGCGCCT
>CAMAHM010000118.1 GCA_945834535.1 uncultured Sutterella sp.
CTTCGCCGAAAGGAGCTTGTATTTGTAGGTTCTCATGACTGAGATGATACAACGAGGTTCAGAGGGACAATTTCAGCCGAACGGATGATTGAACCGAGTCCCCATAAAAGACGCAAAAAAGCCGTAGAAATTCTGCAATTCCTACGGCTTTTTGGGGGCCTGTTCGGGCGACCGTGACAGTCGCCCGAAGTGCGCATTAGTCGAGCTTGGGCTCGTTGCGCAGGCGGATGTGCAGCTCGCGCAGCTGCTTTTCGTCCACCATGCTCGGGGCACCCGTGAGCAGACACTGAGCGCGCTGCGTCTTCGGGAAGGCGATCACGTCGCGGATCGAGCTGGCGCCCGTCATCATCGTGACGATGCGGTCCAGACCGAAGGCGATGCCGCCGTGGGGAGGCGCACCGTACTGCAGCGCATCGAGCAGGAAGCCGAACTTGACGCGGGCTTCTTCAGGACCGATCTTGAGAGCTTCAAAGACCTTGCTCTGCACGTCGGCGCGATGGATACGCACCGAGCCGCCGCCGATTTCCCAACCGTTCAGAACCATGTCGTAGGCCTTGGCGTAGCAGTTTTCGGGATCGGAAACGAGCTTGTCGATGCAGTCGTCGTGCGGCGACGTGAAGGGATGGTGGCAGGCCATCCAGCGGTTTTCTTCTTCCGAGAACTCGAACATCGGGAAGTCGACGATCCACAGGGGCTTCCAGGTGTCTTCGAAAAGGCCGTTCTTCTTGCCGAACTCGCTGTGGCCGATGCGCAGACGCAGAGCGCCCAGGCTGTCCCAGACGATCTTGGCCTTGTCGGCACCGAAGAAGATGATGTCGCCCGTTTCGGCGCCCGTGGCTTCGAGAATTCGGTTGAGGTGATCCTCGGAGAGCACCTTCACGATCGGGCCCTGCAGGCCTTCGCGGCCGGCGGCCTTGTCGTTGACCTTGATGTACGCGAGGCCCTTGGCACCGTAGATCTTGACGAATTCCGTGTAGCCGTCGAGTTCCGAGCGGGGCATCGTGCAGCCGTTGGGCACGCGCAGCGCAACAACCTTGCCGTTGTGCAGGTTCTTGACGGCGGCAAAGACCTTGAGTTCGCTGTCGGCGACGATGTCGGTGATTTCCTTGAGCTGGAGCTTGACGCGAAGGTCGGGCTTGTCCGAGCCGTACAGGTCCATGGCCTGCTTGTAGGGCATCACGGGGAAGCGTTCGCCGTCGGCAACGAGGTTGACGTCGAGGCAGCTCTTAAAGACCGTGCGGATCAGGTTTTCCATGATGTCACGGATTTCCTGCTGATCGAGGAACGACGTTTCGATATCAACCTGGGTGAATTCAGGCTGACGGTCGGCACGAAGGTCTTCGTCGCGGAAGCACTTGACGATCTGGTAGTAGCGATCGAAACCGGCCACCATCAGAAGCTGCTTAAAGAGCTGGGGCGACTGCGGCAGAGCGAAGAAGTGGCCGTCCTGGGTGCGCGAGGGCACCAGGTAGTCGCGCGCGCCTTCGGGCGTGGACTTCGTCAGGAAGGGCGTTTCAACGTCGATAAAGCCGTGGTCGTCGAGGAAGTGACGGAAGGCCTGCGTCACCTTGAAGCGCAGCTTGAGGTTGCGCTGCATCTGTTCGCGACGCAGGTCGAGCACGCGGTACGTCAGACGGGCCGATTCGCTCACCGTATCGTCATCGAGCTGGAAGGGAGGCGGCAGCGACGGATTGATGATTTCAAGTTCGTGGCAGAGCACTTCCACGCCGCCCGAGATGAGCGCCGTGTTCTTGGTGCCTTCGGGACGGGCGCGCACAAGGCCGGTGACCTTGAGGCAGAACTCGTTGCGCACCTTGTCGGCCGTATCGAAAACCTGCGGACGATCCGGGTCGCAGACGACCTGCACGAGGCCTTCACGGTCACGCAGGTCAATGAAGATCACGCCGCCGTGGTCGCGGCGACGATGTGCCCACCCGAAGAGGGTGACAGTCTGGCCGATGAACTTTTCATCAACCAAGCCACAGTAACTGGTACGCATGGGTACTCCGGTTAAGTGTGTTAAAAGCGTGGGACGGACGCGCATGTGTTGAGGAGCTTCTTATCGCCCCATTGTCGGGCGGTCCTGTACCCGCAAGGGATATTCCAAACCAAAGTGTAAGTGTAGCGCGCCCGCATGGGCTCTGTATAGAGAAAAGCGTGTCCGCGTCAGAGCTGCGGCCGCTTGCCTTGAGGCCCCGCGCCGAGAATTTTTAGGCTCGGCTACCAGTCTTTGCGCCGGAAATATCGACGGGTTGCGCGAGAGCGTATTTTTGTCGAGGACTCTTGTCAGGCTCTGTTTTCCTAAGCGTCTCCTGCGCGCACAGCCTTCTTAGTGCAGCCCGAACCGTTGCCATGCCGATGCCGGTTATGCGGCTCAGCTCTACGGCCGAGCGCGGCGTTCCGTCACTCAGAATTTGCATCAGCGTCTCGGCTGCTCCTGTTTTCTTATGCGCTCGGAGCGTTCTTTCAAGCAGGAACGTTGTGCTGAAATGCGTGCTGTCGGAGACAAAACGAGCCGGTTGCATCTGCGCCTTGGCGAGCTCCTCTTCAATCGTCGGAATGCCTGTGCCGTAGTTTTCTACCACGTAGCGGCCGTCAAAACACGCAGTTGCTTCCAATATGGTCGACAGGAACGGATTGCGCTGGGCAGTTTTCCCGGGAACGCCCAAACTTTCTATCGTCATGGTGCCAAAGAGCGGCCCTGGGTTCTCGATGACGAGGCGATCCGTGTACAGGCGCAGTTGAATAGGAGAATGACTGGCGATAGGACTGTAATCGCGATGCTGCAGAGCGTTGGCAATCGCTTCTCGGACTGCCAGCGTCGGATAGTCGGGGACGTCTCGGCGAAAAGCGCCTTCAACGACGGATCCACGACGAGTGTTTTTGTCGACAAAGCTCATTGCATCGGCAAGCATCGTCGGGATGGGGCCTACCATGACGGCGCTGTCCGTAAAACGGCACCCTCCTATGTCGGTGCGCCCGGCATCGGCCGCATAAGGGTAGACAGATGCACGAATAACCAGCGAGGGAAAATATTTTTGGGGATACACCCCCAGACACATGAGTCCGGCGACGGTCGGGCGAATGACTCCTTCAACATCTTTTGCAAGAACGCGCAGATTGAAGAGAATGGTTTCCTTGTTCTGGGAGAGGAAGACACGGGGATGCAGGATTTGCTGACGTGATAAAAATTTGTCAAGAAGATCCGTGTCAAGGTCTTCCGGTGTTGCCTCAGAGACAGGTTCGGCATCCCATCTGGGCGGACGATGTGCTTCAACAAGTCTGTCAATTTCATACGGCGTCATCAATCGGTCGCCGTCTGCCGTGCGGATAAAACTTCCTTTGTACATTCCTCGCTCAGTGATGTAGCAAGGTCGGTCGTTCGCACGCGTGACAGGAATCTCAGCAACAAGAATCGTACTGTTCTCGAACGGCACAATATCTAATTCGGGCTGCGGACGAGGGGTGAGCTTATTTAAACAAGAGACAAACGCATCCTGAATGGCTACCGCATCGAAGCCGGGAACGGGGGCGAAGCCGTTTTTTTCCTCGAGCCCCAGAATGACTGTGCCACCTCTGCTGTTGGCAAAAGCGCAGACGCTTTCAATCATTGACGACGGCAATTTTCTGCCTGCGGATTTCACCTCGCAGGTAGAAGTGTCTTTCCCGATACTGCGTAGGTGAGCAATCAATGAGAGGACTTGTTCATTCTTCATAACGATCTGTCTAGAAAAACAAATATCTTAAGAAGAATATTAAGTTTTTTCTTAATTTTAGCAAGTCTTAATAAAAATCTTAAGAAGATTATTAAGACCGGACTGAAATTTATCAAGTCTTG
>CAMAHM010000119.1 GCA_945834535.1 uncultured Sutterella sp.
GGCGGTCATCGGGTGCGTTCGACGTTCGTCGACTCGACGGCACGAAGATTTCCGCCGGAATTTCCTACAAGAAACTTTCTCTTCTTGAGAAGAGAAAGACGTTTTTAACCGAACTCCAAAAGGAGGAAGCCGCGATTCCTCCCTCGCCTGAAGGCGAAGGTTTCCTCGCGGCGAGTCTATGAAAAAGCTTTTTGCATGTCTTGCCGCCGTCGGCGTTCTTGCCACGGTGCCCTTTGCCGCCGATGCCGGCAAGCTCACCGTTGCCTGCACCCCTGTGCCCCACGGCGACATCCTGCGCCACATCACCCCCGACCTCAAGGCGCGCGGGGTGGATCTGAAGATTCTTGAATTCTCCGACTACGTCAGCCCGAACGTTGCACTCGACGCCGGTGAGGTGGACGCCAACTACTACCAGCACGGCCCGTTTCTCAACAACGCCGTCAAAAACCGCGGCCTGAAGATCGTGGGCGTGGCGCCGATCCACATCCTGCCGATGGCCGCCTACTCCGACAAACTTCAGGACATCCGTAAGGTTCGCAAGGGCGGCAAGGTTGCTATCCCGAACGACCCATCCAACGGCGGCCGCGCCCTGCTGCTTTTGCAGTCGGCCGGTCTCATCAAGCTCAAGCCCGATGCCGGCGTCACCGCTTCGCCCCTTGACATTGCTTCCAACCCCAAGCGCCTGCGCTTTGTCGAAGTAGAAGCCGCACAGGTGCCGCGTACGATTCCGGACGTTGACATTGCCGTGGCCAACTCCAATTACGCCATTGCCGTGGGCCTGAACCCCGTCAAGGACTCCAAGTTCCTCGAGTCGAGCGACAGTCCCTACGCAGTGCTCGTGGCCACCCGCAAGGGCAACGAGAACAACCCCGACGTCAAGGCGCTCGTTGACGTGCTGCGCAGTCAGAAGGTCAAGGACTACATGAAGCGCTACGAAGGCTCGGTCATTCCCGTGTTCTAACGCGATAGGACTCGGCCTTTTGCCCCATCATCCCGCACCGCCCACGAAGGACTGACGGTGCGGGATTTTTGTTTCCTGCTCAACTCAAATACCCTAAAATAATGGGTTTGTCGGACCGCAACCTTTTAGACGGTCCCGTTTTGTGACGCTTTTGACGATAGGTTATGAAAGAAATTCGTACGCGCATCGCCCCCTCTCCGACGGGCATGATGCATCTGGGCACCGCCCGCACCGCCATCTACTGTTGGGCTGTGGCCCGTCACCTCGGGGGCAAGTTCCTGCTTCGCATTGAAGACACGGATCAGAAGCGCTCGACGCAGGAAGCCACGCAGGTCATTCTCGACTCCATGAAGTGGCTCAATCTCGATTACGACGAGGGTCCCGTCTATCAGATGGACCGACTCGATCGCTACCGCGAAATCGTCGATCAGATGCTCGCCGACGGCCGCGCCTACAAGTGCTACGCCACGCCCGAAGAACTCGACGCCATGCGCGAAGCGCAGCGCGCCGCCGGTCTCAAGCCCCGTTACGACGGTCGCTGGCGTCCTGAAAACTGCGTCGGCAAGCCCATTCCCGAAGGCGTGACACCCGTCATTCGTTTCCGCAACCCGGACGACGGCGACGTGACCTGGAATGACGCTGTATACGGCCGCATCACGATCTCCAACCGTGAGCTTGACGACCTGATCATCATGCGCGACGGCATTCCCACCTACAACTTCGCCGTCGTCGTCGACGACTGGGACATGAAGGTGAGCCACGTCATCCGCGGTGCCGACCACATCAACAACACCCCCCGTCAGATCAATCTGTACAACGCTCTGGGCGCCGAGGTGCCGGTCTTTGCGCACCTGCCGCTCATCAACGGTCCCGACGGCCAGAAGCTCTCCAAGCGTCACGGCTCGGTGTCGGTGATGGAATACGAAGCTCAGGGCTTCCTGCCCGAGGCCGTGTTCAACTATCTGGCGCGCCTTGGCTGGGGCCACGGCAACATGGAAAAGTTCACTCGCGAAGAACTCGCCGAAGTGTTCGAACTGCGCGGCTGCTCGAAGGCCGCCGCTCGTCTGGACTTCAAGAAGTTCGAATGGCTCAATGCCCAGTACATGAAGGAAGCCGACGACGAACGCCTCGCCAAGCTCGTTGCGCCCCGCATTGAAAAGCGCGGCGGCGTGCTCGAGGGCGGCCCCTGCCTGAAGGGCGTGTGCAATCTCTTAAAGACTCGTGCCGCCACGCTCGAAATCCTTGCCGATCAGGCCCTCTTCTTCTACAAGCCCCTCGAACGCGATCCGGAAGCTGTTCGTGCGGCCCTCACCGAAGAAAACCGCAAGGCTCTGGAAGCCTTCAAGGCCGAGATCGAAAAGCTTGACGACTTTACCGCTCCCAACATCTACGGTGCCATCAAGGCCGTGATGGAAGCTCAGGGCATCAAGATAGGCCCGATCGCCACGCCTTTGCGCGTTCTGGTGTGCAACGTCGACAAGACGCCGCAGATCGACCGTACGCTTGAACTCTTTGGTAAGAGCGTCGTGCTCGATCGCATCGCTTCGGGGCTGGCGATGGTCGCCTAAACCGTACCTAAACCTCCTTGGGAACGCTCCCGAGGAGGTTTTCCAAAGGAATCGAAAAATTTTTGTACTTTTTACTTGACAGCGAGAAATTGTTCACTATATAATTCGATTCTCTTTTGAAAGAGACCATGTGCGCCAGTAGCTCAGTTGGATTAGAGTACCTGGCTACGAACCAGGGGGTCGTGGGTTCAAATCCTGCCTGGCGCACCATTCACCTCTTTCATGCAAAACCGTTTGGCCTGCCAAACGGTTTTTTTGCATGTGCGCTTTTTAGGACCGTGCAAACCGAAGCACCAACAGACACTCCGCCGCAAAAAAAAAGCGCCGCCCGCAAACGAGGCTTGGGCACCCGCATACTGCCAAAGCATGCCGGCCATGAGTCCCGAAGCCAGCATGGCCAGGCCCGAAAAGAAATTAAACACCCCAAAGGCGGTGGCCTTCCTGTCCTGCGGTGCCGCACGGGCGATAAGCACGGCAAAAACGCCCTGCGTCGCTCCTAAATGCAGCCCCCACAGCACAACGCCCGCAAGCACTCCGTATGGCGTTGCCATCAACGCAAAAACAGTATCGGAAGCAATCAGAAGGGCGGCGCCACTTCGGCAATGAGCGCATCCCGCGGTGCGCCGCGAAGCCCCTTGCCGACCCGATCAAGCAGTCGGGCTCCGAGCACCACGGGCATGGATCCGGCCACGGCAAACAACGGTTTACACAGAACGCCCATCGCGTATCCGGCGAACACGAGTCCTTTTCTGCGTCCGATTCGGTCCGCAATCGCTCCTGAGAACACCTTCGAGACCAGTGCCATCCCCTCACCGGTGCCCTCAACAAGACCGATCCACACAGCCCCCGCCCCGAGCGTGCCCACCATAAAAAGCGGCAGCACGGCGTGGATCATCTCGCTTGAAACGTCCATCAAAAGGCTGCCAAAACCGAGCACCCAGACGGTACGCGGAACCTTGATTTTGGCTTGCGTCATCGTGCGTCTCCCCGCCGATTCAAAACCGAAGTCATTATCGGCTCCGAAGTGTGAAAAGTGCGTGAGAAAGACGACAATGTCTTTGACTGCGAGCACAAAAAAACTCCCGCTTCACCGACGGGCCGTCAAACAGAGCCGTGCGGGAAACGGGAGCATGGGGCGCTTGCGCCCGAAAGGGATCCTGCTGCGATCAGCTGAGCATCATCGCGTCGCTTACTTCGCCTGCGCCCTGCTCAAAGAGCGCCAACAGATCGGGCACGGTACGGTTCTTCTTTTCCTCGTCGCGGATGTCGACCACAATG
>CAMAHM010000120.1 GCA_945834535.1 uncultured Sutterella sp.
ATCTCCCAAACAAAAGCGTTTAGAATTAAGTTTCATTTTGCGAGTGGGAATAATCCTTCCCATCTCCAAAAAGAACCCCGCGTTTTCATACTCACAAAAGCGCGGGGTTTTCGCATTTGAAGGACTCAGGACGCGTTCAGGCGTCCTGAGGCTTGCTGCAGATCAGGACTTGGCGCGGTCCTCGAGCCCCCGATAGTAGTCAAAGGCCTCGGTCTCAAAGCGCGCCTTGAGGCCCCACGGATTGGAAAAGAATCCCGCCGTCTTGGAGCCTGCCAGCCCCGTGTTGTACTGCTGCACTTCCATGTTGCCCGAGTTGGCCGCAAGGTTGTTCATGAGCTTCACGCTTTGGCTGTCAATGCCCTTCATGGGATGAGGCAGAGTGCCGCGTTCAAGTTCAAAGGCAAGCGTCTTGACAGCCACGTCCATCTGCCCGGTGCGGTCCTTGCCGCTCTTACAGTTGTAGGCGGGCATGGCCCCCGTCAGGTGCGCCAAAAGCGCAATGCGCGCGGGCATGGCGTAGGGGTCGCCGCCCCATTTCTTGTAGGCTCCCGACGTGCGCATGTCCTGAATCTGGTTCGTGAGAAGGGTGACTTTCTGCTGCAGATCCTCGTCACGACATTCGGCCAGAAAGCGGCCGACGTGGCTTTGAGGATCAACGCCCGCCCCCTGCGCTCCGATGAGAGCCGTGAGCCCTGCTTCGTTCTGCGCACGCGTGCTGCGCCAGGCATTGAGTCCCAGACTCTGCGACCACATATCAACGGCCCAGTTGAAGGTGATGACCTGCGGCTCGACCCGCACGGTCTTGCCGCCGACCGTGAGTTCACATACACCGTTGGGGCAGGCCTCACGCCAGGCCGCTGTCTGGTGCGCAAGCATCTTGGCTTCCTTCTTACAGAACCAGTTGGGCCCGAGAAGGCTGTTTGAGACCACAGGTAGGCGCACGGTTTTGCCCGAAAGAGCCTCTCTTAAAAGTTCAGGCTGCGCCGACAGAGCCGCCGTGTAGAACTCGCGCACGCGGTCGATGTTGGCTTGACGCCTTAGTGCTTCGTTCTTGATGCCGAAGGCGTCATGCACGCCGTGGCGCATCCCGAGGAAAAGGCGCTTTTGCGAGCCGTCGGGACGGCGCACGGTGAGTTCACTCGACCACAGGTTGCTCGCATGTTTGTTGGCGCGATCGCCGCTCCCCACGCCGCTGATGCCGTCAAGCTGCATGGCTTCGCCGTTGCCGAGCCGATTCGAAGGCGTCATGGTCGAAGTGAGCGTCTGCATGCCGCCTTTGCCGTCGAAGACGGGAATGTCGCGCGAGATCGTGTTCCAGGGCGCCCGATTGAGTTCCTGACGGTAGGCTTCGTTGAGCGCATCCTTAAGGGCCTTGGCTTCGACCTTGGACGCGCCCTGCGGGTAAGCCGCGTGACGAATGCGCTTACCGAGCGCGGAAAGCATGCCGTCGAGCGTTTCGAGTTCCTTTTTCGTCGACACGGTGCTGTCGCTGCGCTTTTCAAGCGCGGCGAGTTCCCCGGCAAGTTCAAGGCTGAGCGCCTTCATAGCCGCCGTGTTGGGCGACATCGGATTGGCGGCCATTGTGTCCACGAGCACTGCCATGGCCGCCTTGATGCGCGTTTTGGCCGCGTAGCGGGTATTGTGCGTCAGGTCCGCCTGCCCCGCCGCCTGCTCGGCAAGGAGCTTTTTGTGCGCATTCAATTCGTCCGCAAGCGTACGGAGTTTGGCTGCCATTTCGCGGCATTCGGGTTGGTCCGAGGCTTCAAAGATTTTGGCGTATTCGCCCGCTTCAAACGCGGCCATCGCCGCTTTGCCGATGATGTCGGCCGCCCCCTCGATGCTGTAGGGGTGCTCCGACAAAAGTGCGTGAGACTGAACGACAAAGGTCCGAAGCGCCGCTTCCGAGCGCCCCGCGTCGTGCGCCGCCTTGAGTACCGCTTCAGACAGCGTGCGGATGCCTGAGCCCGCATACTCTCGCAGGCTCTTGCCTCCTGCAATGCCTGCGTCGTAGAGTCCCCCCAACACGGTGTCGCTCGTATCCTGCGCACGAACCATGTCGACCAGCGCCCGCAGATTGCCCACGTACACAAGTCCCGTCTGCATGTCGCCGCGCGCGGTCCATGCACGGATCATGCGATCGGCCGCCTGCGGCCCCATGCGTTCGGCAAGCGAAGCACGCAGACCGGCGACCACGGCATCGCGGCCGCTCGTATCTCCCCCGGCAACGGCGATGCGCTGCCGTACGCCGTGTTCTGCTGCCGGCGAAAGTTTGTTTTGGCGTTGATCAGAGCGCTCAACCTGCAGGACTTCGTCGTCTGCTATGCCGCTTTGCGTGATGTCGAGAATCTGATGAAAGGCGATGCCACCGATTTCGTTCGTCATGACGGCTCCTCCCTTCAGGCAATCAAACCGTGCATGGGAAGGGATTCGGCTTCGTCGAAATCCTCAAACGGAGCGACACCATCGTTGCTCTCTTCGAGCATGGACTGGTAGGTGTTCTGCCAATGGTGCAAAAGCTCGGCAAAGCGCTGTATTTCCCGCGACAGCGCCGCCCCGTCGGCCTCGTCCGGCCCCCAGTCGCGGTGCAGCACCACGATGCCGCCTTCGGGCTCAAGCGACAGCGTCGCCCCATCCGTCTCCAACCCATACAGATTGGAGACGAGCAGAAACCGCATGACGTCGCTCTCTGTTTCCTCGTCCTCAGGCAGTACGCCCACGGCCCCCGAAAGCATCAGGGCACCTGCTTCAGGCTTAAAACAAAGATGCAACACGGTGTCCTCGCCGATCGCGATCGAGCAGCAGTTGTTCTCATCAAGACTGAGACTCTCAAGCCCGGTCGCGGCAGCGAATTCTTCAAGGATGCCGCGTAAAACGTCAATGTTGCGCATGGTATTGCGTCTCCGAAAAATCGGGGGCTGCACACTCCTCGTGCAGCCTGAAACGTTCCCCATGGCGCGAACAGGGAAAAGCCACCGCGCCGACGGGATGTCCAATCTGAAAATTTTATTGCATTGCTACCGACAAACGCCAAAGTTCGGGACACCAAAAAGGCCCGAGAGCTGCTCATAAAAGCGCGCCTTCGGGCCCTGCGTTGGGAAGCGGGCACGCCGTTCTATCGGAGCACCCGCCTGACGCATATCAGGCGTTTTCTTTGCTGCCGTACAGATCCTTGTCAACCAGGGCGGCAACGTTGCTGTCGCTCCAGACGTTGAGGGTCGTTTCAATGGCGTCGATCACTGCGTAGAAGGGAAGGATGACGCCCATCAGGAGAATCGGCACATTCATGCTCGCGAGCAGACTTGCCGACAGGAAGAAGCACCCCATCGGCACACCCGCGTTGCCCACGGCCGCGATGGTCGAGATGAGCACCCAGGTAGCGAGCGTGGCGAACGTGATGTCGGCACCCGCGTTCTGCATGAGGTAGACAACGGTCACAAGAATGAAGGCCGCGCATCCGTTCATGTTGATCGTCGTGCAGATGGGCAGCACAAAGCGGGCCACCTGCTTGTTGACGCCACAGTTTTGTTCCGAGCAGGCCATCGTCACCGGGAGCGTGCCGGCGGAAGACTTGGAGAAGAAGGCCACGGTCAGGGCCGGGAACATACCGCGGGCGATGCGGATCGGGTTGATGCCGCGAATCAGCAAAACGAGCGGCAGCACGATGAGCATCTGCACAAAGTTGGCCGAAAGCACGGTCACAAAGTAGGTGCCCAGGCCCCCGAGCGCCACGCCCGAAGCGATCTGCATGGC
>CAMAHM010000121.1 GCA_945834535.1 uncultured Sutterella sp.
AAGGTGCTCACGGGCATGATTCGGCGCATCTGCCCGGAACTGAAGACTTTCAATATCACCGATTACGACAGCCTGCAGGCAACGTTGGGCGCTCTGGCTCAATAGGAGACAAAAATGACTTTTTTTCATGATCAGGCTTTGGCCGGGCGCATCGCTCTTGTGACGGGCGCAAGCCGCGGCATCGGCCGTGCCATCGCTGAGCAGCTGGTTCAGGCGGGCGCTTTTGTGGTCGGCACCGCCACGTCCGAGGCCGGTGCTGCTGCGCTCGGTGAAGCGCTCGGTGCCAAGGGCAGAGGAATCGTTCTCAATGTGACCGACGCTCAGGGGTGTGCGGCGGCGGTTGAGGCCATCGTCAAGGAATTCGGCCGCATTGACATTCTCGTCAACAACGCCGGCATTACGCGCGACATGCTCGCCATGCGTCTGTCGGACGAAGCCTGGGATGCGGTGATCGACACCAACCTGACGGCCGTCTTCCGTCTGACGCGCGCCGTGTTGCGTCCGATGATGAAGCAGCGTTGGGGTCGTATCATCAATATCAGTTCCGTTGTAGGAGCCATGGGCAACGCCGGTCAGGCCAACTATGCTGCCGCCAAGGCGGGCGTCATCGGCATGACCAAGTCCGTCGCGCGGGAAGTCGCTTCGCGCGGCGTGACCGTCAACTGCGTGGCGCCGGGCTTTATCGAAACGGACATGACCAAGGATCTGCCTGAAGAGCATAAGAAGGCGCTTTTGGCGCAGATTCCTGCACAACGCTTAGGTAAAACGGATGATATTGCCGCAGCGACCGCGTTTTTGGCTTCGGAGCAGGCGGGCTACGTGACGGGCACGGTTTTGCACGTGAACGGCGGTATGTTCATGGGGTAGTGCGCAATCTTCGCAAGATTGTTAAAATCCGCTGATCAGGTATTTTTCGTGTTGTCGTCCGCCTCAAGGATATGTGGTCCCGCTGCGCCCTGACGACATCACACAACAACACAACCCACCACCAACCCCGGAGACGGAAATGGACGAACTCGAACAAAAGGTCAAGCAGATTATCGCCGAACAGCTTGGCAAGAACGAACAGGACATCAAGAACGAAGCTTCCTTCATCGAAGATCTTGGTGCCGACAGCCTCGACACGGTCGAACTCGTGATGGCTCTGGAAGATGCCTTCAAGGTTCAGATTCCTGACGAACAGCAGGAAAACCTGCGCACCGTGCAGCAGGCCATCGACTTCATCAAGGCCAACGTCAAGGCCTAAGTCGATCGTTGCTTTCCCGATGGGACGGTAACGCACAACGGGGGCTCGAGTGGGCCCCTTGTTTTTTCTCTGAAACAAGTTAGACGGCCGCGTCGCAAGCGATCGGCTCGAGCGGCGGGATGCAGGTCTTTGCCTGCACCGCAACTGATATTGACACAAAAAGGAAGTACTTATGCGCCGTGTGGTGGTAACCGGTTTGGGGATGGTCAGCCCCCTTGGCAACGATGTTGCCTCGAGTTGGAAGGCCCTGTTGGCCGGGGAGTGTGGCATCGGCCCGATCACGTATTTCGACGTGTCCGAATTCGGCTGCAAGATCGCCGGTCAGGTCAAGCCCGACTTCGATCCCACGGTGGCGCTCGAACCCAAGGAAGCGCGTCGTTACGACCGCTTCGTGCAGTACGCGGTTGTGGCGGGCTGCCAGGCATTGGACGATGCTGGTCTCAAGTTTGAAGACGATGAAGCGGCTGTGCGCGCAGGCTGCATCGTGGGCTCGGGCATCGGCGGGCTTGATCTTATCTGCAACAATTACGCAAGCTGCCAGTCGCGCGGTCCGCGCCGCATTTCGCCCTTCATGATTCCGGGCTCGATCATCAATATGGCCGCCGGCCAGCTGTCGATCATGCGCAATCTGCGCGGTCCGAACCTGGCGACCGTGACCGCCTGTTCGACGGGGCTGCACGCCATTGGCGAGGCAGCCTGGATGATTCGTCGCGGCGACGCTGACGTTATGGTGGCCGGCGGCGCCGAAGGCACGGTGTGCCCGGTCGGCATCGGCGGCTTTGACAGCATGCATGCCCTGTCGCGCCGCAACGACGATCCGCAGCACGCCTCGCGCCCGTTTGATCTCGATCGCGACGGTTTCGTGATGGGGGAGGGCGCGGGGCTCCTCGTTCTTGAAGACTACGACCACGCCGTGGCGCGCGGCGCCAAGATCTACTGCGAAGTGGCCGGCTACGGTCTTTCGGCCGACGCCTACCACATCACCACGCCCTCGACCGACGGCCCGATGCGCAGCATGCAGATGGCTTTAAAGCACGCCGGCATGAAGCCCGAAGACATCGACTACCTCAATGCCCACGGCACCTCGACGTCGGTGGGGGATGCCAACGAATGCAAAGCCGTGCGTACGCTCTTTGGCGAGCACACGGACGCCATGTGGGTGAGCTCCACCAAGGGTGCGACCGGACACCTTCTGGGTGGCGCAGGCGGCGTGGAATCGGTCTTTACGGTGATGGCCGTGGCCGACCAGATCGTGCCTCCGACCATCAACTGCGTCAATCAGGATCCCGAGTGCTGCGTGCGTGTCTGCAAGGACACGCCTGTCAAGTGCGAAATCCGTGCGGCCATGAAGAACAACTTCGGTTTTGGCGGCACCAACGGCACGGTGATTTTCAAGCGCATGGCCTGAAAATAACGCTTGCATTTGTCGAGTGACTCATGCATAATACGCCTTCTCCGAAGGTCGCAGGACTTTCGGAGAAGCAAAAAATTGGGGGTGTAGCTCAGCTGGGAGAGCGCTGCGTTCGCAATGCAGAGGTCAGGAGTTCGATCCTCCTCATCTCCACCAATAAAAGTCCACAGATGTCCGTCGGCGTCCGTGGATTTTTTTTTTGCTCGATCTCACGTGCGGCCTGGAGCGCAATTCGGGTTTGTGCAGAAGCACTCTGAGTGGCATAATCAAATTTCCATAAAAAACAGAGTAAACCCGCGACTTACGGCCTTTTGAAGCTGTGATTGTGGGCTGACAGCGTCTTGGTATTGGTCGCCGTGCTGCAGATGCTCAAGCAACTCTTTACAAATGGGCGACTTTGGTGAAAAATGCACCAAATATGGAAGTGTGAGAGCGGTCCACAAGACGGCTTTTTTCCATCTGCGTCACAAACGCTGCATTTTTCGTCGAATCAAATTCAGGGAAGGTACTTCTATGCAGCATCCTGTGCGCAATTTACTCGTCGGTTTTGTTTGTCTCGGTTTTCTCTCGGCCCCCGCGTTCTCGGGGCCCTACAAGCAGGAGTACAAGCTCAGCATCGTGCCCGGTGCTTCTTCGGGCTGGGGCATGGCCGGTCAGTATTTTGCAGACCGCGTGCGTGAACGCACGGACGGCCGCATCAACATCAAGCCCTATTTCGGTGCGCAGCTGATGGCCGGCAAGCAGACTTCCGAACTTCTGCTCGTGCGCCGCGGTGCCATCGACTTTGCTTTGGCTTCGACCATCAACTGGTCGCCCCAGATCAAGGAACTCAACCTGACCGCGCTTCCCTTCTTTGTGGCCAACAACCCCGACCGCTACAAGGCGATGGACGCCATTGAAAGCGGCAAGTCGGGTGCCATGATGATCAAGGCGATCGAAAAGACCGGCGTCAAGTTCCTCGGCTGGGGTGAAAACGGCTTCCGTGAACTCA
This sequence comes from uncultured Sutterella sp., assembly GCA_945834535.1. Taxonomy (GTDB): domain Bacteria; phylum Pseudomonadota; class Gammaproteobacteria; order Burkholderiales; family Burkholderiaceae_F; genus Duodenibacillus. The sequence continues at coordinate 3,649 of CAMAHM010000121.1, forward strand.
CCACGAGCAAGGGCCCGATCAGCAAGCCCGCTGACATGAAGGGCATGAAGCTGCGTGTGTGCGGCACTCCGATCTTTATCGACATCTTCACGGC
>CAMAHM010000122.1 GCA_945834535.1 uncultured Sutterella sp.
GTCCGATCATGAGGATGTTTTTGGGCGTGATTTCCGAGTGCAGAGGCTCGGGCACGCGCGAGCGGCGCCAGCGGTTGCGCAGCGCCACGGCCACGGCGCGCTTAGCGTCGGCTTGTCCGACGATGTACTTGTCGAGTTCGCTGACGATTTCCCGAGGTGTCATCAGGGTGCGGTCGGCAGTCATTGAAAAATCCTTTCCTTTTCTTCTGAGGAGGGACGATTGTATCCCGATCCCGTCTGCGCTTAGCGCGTTCAATTGCGACAAATCGTGTGAGCGCGGGCAATGCCTGCGCCTGATCGTCCGGCATTTACGAGCGCCGGGCTGCGCTCTCCAACGCCAGTCTGTAGGCCTCAAGACTCGCGTCGTCGCCTCGTCCGCGGACATACGCGTCGCGGAAAAAGCGCATACAGTCTTGGGGGCTTACCACGGTGACGGTGCTTTCGGGATACTTTTTTTGAAAGAACGACGCGTGGCGCGAAGCCTGGACCTTGGACGAAAGCTTGCATTCGAAAGCTTCGATTCTGCCGTCGAGCACCTCGAGAAAATCCATTTCCTTGGGCGACGGACCGGTTGTACGCCAAAAGTACATCGACTTGAAATCAAGCAGCGTGTCGTGCAGTTTGACGCGCTCCATGAAAAAGAAGTTTTCCCACAGGGCACCCGCATTTGCGCAGGAAGCCATCGGAGAAAAATTGCGAATCAGCGCATTGCGCACGCCGTTGTCGAAGAAATAAATCTTGCGACCCTTTTTCAATTCATTGGCCAGATTGCGCGAAAACGACGGACAGATGCGGATGATGGAACACTCTTCGAGCTTGAGAACGTAGTCTTCGATCGTGTTGCGGCTCGCGCCGATGTCCCGCGCCAGACCGTCGTAGGTCACTTCCGAACCCGCGCAGTATGCAAGGCGTACCAGAATCTTGGACACGAGCCTGGGACTTTTTTCGGAATAAAGATCGATAAAGTCCCGGAGAAGATAGCCGTTGCAGTAGTCGTCGAGAAATTCGCGGGCCTGCTCGGGATTAAGCGCAGCCACAGGCATGAGCCCGTACACAAGAAACCGCTCGACAAAGCCGTTGACAAAGCCCCCAGTCGAATTTTCCCGCCAATTCATAGAGCGAAAAAGGCCACATGCGGCGGCTCGTCACGCGTCCGACGGCCGACTCGCGAACTGTCTGCAGGTTGAGAGCCAAGGAACGCGTGAGAAAAATCCGGCTGGGATTGTGCAGGCGCTCGTTGGTGTCCACCAGCATCTTGACGATGTTGCCGATGTCGGGAATTTTGTGCGCCTCGTCAATCACAAGATTCGGAGCGGCGGTGAGCGCATTGACAGCGTCTGCGCTCGTCTGAAACCGCAACGCGTCTTCAGTGCTCGGAAAGTCGCCCGTGTACCAACTTGTGGGCTGTCCCCGCGTGATTTGCTCGAGCAGTGTGGTTTTTCCGATGCGACGGGGCCCAAAAATCGCCACCGCCTTCGGGGGCGTCGCCTCCTGCACACTGTTTTGGACAGCGCGATGCACAAGAGCGTCGTCGTTCGGTTTGAAAAAAGGCATCCGCATCTGTGGACATCAAAAATTCTTCAATACGCTGACGAATTTTTATGTTTTGATCTTTCTGGCGAAGATGTCCACGGCAAACTCACCGGAGTACAAAGTACACATTTTTAGCGATCCTTCTTGGGCAAACAGAACACCCAGCCCATGCCCGCTGCGCTGATGATCGCCCCCGCAAGAAGCAGTGTCGGCGCATCAAACCGCTCGAGCAGAAAAGGGAAAGCTACGGCGCACAGGGCCGACCCCACGCGCGAAACGGCCAAAATCGCACCCGAAGCACTGGCGCGCAGGGACGGAGAAAACAGCACCACCGGATAGATGTAGTCGAGCGTCGTCTGCATGCCGTAGGCAAAGGCGTAGGCCACAAAAAAGAGTCCCAGAAGCACGGCCGACGAAGCGCTCAGCGCGACGCCCACCAGTCCCAGCGCCATGACCGCAAAAGTGCCCACGAGCACGCGGCTTAAGGGCGGACTGAACAATTTGGTCGTCATCGGCAGAGTGCCGAGTAAAAAGAAGAGATAAATCAGCGCAATCTGCAGCGTCTGATCGTTCGAGCCCGTCATCGAAGCAAGAATCGTCGGGCTGTAGAACATGATGGCCGTGACGGGAATCGTCTGACAGATCCAAAAACCGCAACAAAAGACAAACGAGCGCGCAGAGCGGCGCAACACGGCCGCAAGGCCCCAGCCCTTTGGAGCAGATTCGACAGAGGCCTTCCAGACGTCGGACTCGGTGAGACGCAGCCGGGGCCAGATGTTGGCCAGCGCAATGAGTGCCGGCACGGCATAGAGCGCTGCCTCCGTCAGCCCCAACCGAAGAAACAGCCGATAGAGCCCGACGGCCGTCAGGGCCCCCACAAACCAAGCGAGCATCAAAAGGGAAAGCACCCGCTCGCGCTTTTCGAGCGGCAGCTTTTCAGCGGCCAGCGCCTGCGAAACGGGCTGATCGGCGCCGATCAGGACACCAAGCACGAAGTTGATGACGGTAAGCGAAGTGATGTCGGAAAAAAGAAGAGCTGCCGCCGAGAGCGGAAAAAGCGCGGGCACCAGAGTTCTTGCGCACGGCAGTCGCCCGAAGCGGTCGGCCACGCGACCGATCAGGCCCGACCCGAGGAACGTGCCCGTCATGAAGCTGCCCGCAAAAAGAGAGACCTGCACGGCCGTCACGCTCCCCGTCATCAGAAACGAAGCGATAAGAAAACCCGCCGCCACCGTGATGAATCCGTCAAGAAACGGGCTGGCGGAAAACAAAACAGCCGAAACAATGCTGCTCTCTCGGTCCATGAAGGCCTCAACTTCGCGCGCAAAACGAGAAAGCCCGGGGCAACTGGGGTGCCCGCGGGCTTGGGAGAGATTAGCCGAAAGGTTTTCCGCAGGCAAGCGGGCGAAAACCTTTCGGCGGGCAGTTGCCGATTACCACTTCTTCAAGAGTTCAATGCCGTCGGCAAGGTTCTGCGAGAAGATGCGGTCCTTTTCAACGAAGGGCACCTTGGCGCGGTAGGCCTTGTAGAGAGCCTCGGTCGCATCGGACAGCTTGACGTTGTCCTGCTGCTGGCGGCGCAGATCCACGGCCTGGGTCGAGTGCAGAAGTTCCATCGAGTAGAGGTCGAGGATGTTGGTGGCCGAGCGGTTCAGGCGTTCGGCGATGCGCGGCAGGTTCGAAGCGGTGTCTTCGATATTGCCTTCCACGGCCGAACCGTCAAAGGACACGGGATTGGCCAGGTCGATGTTTTCGGCATAGATCGACACCATCGAGTCTTCGGTGGCGCCGAAGTTGTGGCCGTTCTTGTTCGAAGCCGCCGTCAGGTAGCGGGGCAGACCCGAGAAGCGGTCTTCGTCCATGCGCAGCGTGCGCTGCACGCTGTTGTGGGCCACATGCGCCAGAGCGACGGCCGCGCGCTGAGCGCTGATGGCAATCGGCAGAGGTTCGAAGTTGGCCGACGGAATGATGGCGCCCTTGAGGTCCTTGCTTTCAACAAAGTACTGCGCGACCTGCGGATGTTCAATGTCTTGCTTGGAGGCATTGAGAATCACGCCGGGATTGTCGTCGGACGAATTGATCTGCACGTTGACGAGTTCGTCGAGCTCTTCGAGCGCACGTCGGGCTTCGGAATAGGTGTAGACCGTGGTGCGGAAGCTGAGCGGATCCTGCAGCGGGCGGTTCTTGTCGAGCTGCCA
>CAMAHM010000123.1 GCA_945834535.1 uncultured Sutterella sp.
GCGGACGATTTCCTTTCAGCCTCCGGCGCATTGCATACCGCCGGAGGCTTTTTTTCTCCCTAAAAAAGCCCGGCCTGAAATTGCTTTCAGACGCGGGCCCTTTTGCAGGAGAAACGCAAATCGTTCGATTAAGGAACCTTGGGGAAGTCGAACTTGTGGCACTGAGCGCAGTAGTTCACCGTGGGTTCATGCTGCATGTGGCACAGCGTGCAGTCGCCGTTGTGCGGAGCCTTGTGGGGGTTGGGCGTGAGCTTGGCGGTTTTGGCAGCCATCGCGTCCTTGGGGTGACACTGCGTGCAGGTATTTTCATCCGGATAGTTGGGATTCTTCATATCCGGCCCGTGACACATGGTGCAGGCAATACCGCGGGCCACATGGCGGTCGGCACCGAACTTCTGGCCTGCAGAGGCACTCAGGGCCACCATCAGGGACACAAGTGCAACGGCCGTCATCGTCTTAATAGTCATGATTATCTCTTCGCGTCGTATGCAGATCCGCACCCGAATGTGCGGGAAACTGGTCTACCCAAAAAGTATCGGCCCGGGCAACGTCCGGCGTTGCACCGGGCCGACCAAGGAGAGTAGAGGTTGGAACCAGCCGACTCAAAGGAACTCTGCATAAAGAACTGCGCTCTGAGAGGGGACCATCGCAACTCTCGCACAGTCCTTCGAGTCGGACTGTTTTAGGGTTAAGCCTTCTTGGCAGCGTGGCGGGCTGCCGTGCGGCCGAAAATAATGCAGTCGGCAACGGCGACGGTACCGAGGCGCACCATGCCGTGCACGCCGCCCGTCACTTCACCGGCAGCGTAAAGGCCGTTGATGATCTCACCGCGGGCGTTTTCGACCTGAGCGTTGTCGTTGATCTGCAGACCGCCCATGCAGTGGTGCACACGCGGCCACAAACGGCAGGCAATGAACGGACCGTTGGCATTCTGGATGGCGTCCTTGAACATCTTGCAGTTAAAGGCCGGATCCTTCTGTTCACGGATGCACTTGTCGAATTCCTTGTTGGTTTCAACGAGTGTGTCGTACTTGATGCCGTAGGCGTCGGCCATTTCCTTGAGGCTGGCGAACTTGCGCAGCACGCCGTTCTTGAGGGCGCGTTCATACAGTTCGGGCGTCATGTTCTTGCCGACGATCTTATTCATCGCATTCTTTTCGCTCGTGTAGATCACGGTCGGATGCCCGATGGCAACGATGGCGTCGGCACGCACCTTGCGGTTGCCCGTTTCCTGAATGAAACGCTTGCCGGTCGCCGGATCCACCATGGGGCCGTAGCCGACGGCCGACTCCACAAAGAGCGGCGCAAGACCAAAGCCGCTTTCGTCCGGGCTCGTCCAGGGGCCGAGCTGAATCCAGTCCATGTGAATGGTGTTGGCACCGATCATCTGGGCGGCCTGAGTCATTTCGCCGGTGGCGCCGGGGTGGTTGGTCGACGTGAACTTGGCGTTCAGACGCGGATCGTGTGCTTCGCGCATCTTGACGTTCTGCGAGAAGCCGCCCGAAGCGATCAGCACACCCTTGGTGGCGCGAATCGTCGTGACCTTGCCGGACTTGTCGCGGCCGAAGCGGTAGCCCGTACGGGCCTTGACGCCGAGCACGGTGCCCTTGTCGTCGACGATGAGTTCATCGACGATGGTACGAAGCTGCACGGGGATGCCGTATTCCTTGCACTTGGCAAGCATCGGGTTAATGAAGCCGGAACCCGAATTGTTGGTGACGGCGTGGCTGCGGGGCACGCTGTGGCCGCCGTGGTAGGTCACGGCCTTGAACTTGACGCCGACCTTCTTGAGCCATTCGTAGTTTTCAACGCACGAATCGGCAATGTGGCGCGCCAGATCGGGGTGAGCCAGACCACCGCCCGCCTTGATGATGTCCTTAAAGAGAAGATCGGGCGAATCCTTGATGCCGGCCTTTTCCTGCATGTCGGTGCCGGCAGCAGCCACGGCACCGCCGTTGATGATGGAGTTGCCGCCCGCAGAAGGCATCTTGTCCAAGACAAGAATGTTCTTGATGCCCTGTTCGTGGCCTTCAATGGCGGCACCCAGACCGGCAAAGCCCGTACCGATGATCAGAAAATCGACCGTCTTATCCCACTTGGCGGGAACGTTGACGTTGTGAGCAAGCGCAGGAGCGGCCACAGTACCGGCCGTCAGAGCAGCCACAGAACCGAGAAAGCCGCGACGAGAGACCTGAGTTTCAGACATAATTTTCTCCTAAACCTCCCCGCACGGGACCGCTTGGCGGACTCGCACGGGGAAAAACACTATTCGTTGGACAACTGATTAGAAGCGGTGCAGCAGACCGAAGGTCACTTCGTAGCCGCTCGGGCTGGCTTCGGTGCCGGCCTTGTTTTCCACCTTTTCCTTGCCGTAGCCGGCCATCACGTAGGCCGAAGTGCGCTTGCTGAAGGGATAGTCGTAGGCCGCAGCAACGAGCATGCGCTTAAAGGAAGCGTCGTCCTGATTGTCCATGTCGCGGTAGCCGATCTGGCCCTTGACGGTGCCGCCGGCAAGCGGCATGTTGACGCCAAGGCTGGCACCCCAACCGTCGACAAGACCGTACTTGCCGGCAATCTTTTCCACGCCGTCAAGCGTGACGCCGGCGCGAGCCTTGTGATTGAGAAACTGATTGTCGAACCACTGCACGAAGCTGATGACCTTCAGACCGTTGTCGAAGGTGTAGTTGCCGCCCAGAGTGACGGTGTAGCCGTCCGAGCCGTCGTAATCGGTTTCGCCAGCCTTGGCGAGCGCCTTGGAATCAAGAGAACCGTACATCGTGGTGTCGGCGACGAGAATGGCTTCGAGACCCGCGTTCTGGTAGCGCATGGCAAGCGAAGCGTAGCGATCGGACTCGGCATTGCCTTCCTGCCCCGGGGTATTATCACCGTTGCTCTTATTTTTGAGCGAGTACATGCCGTAGAAGGTGAGGCCCGCAAAGGTGGGCGACACGTAGCTCACGGCATTGTCCACACGCGTCCAGTTGGAGGCGGTCACGTGCCCCGAACCAAAGCCCACGGTGTAGTTGGCAAAAATCGGATCGATGGCGCGAAAGAGGCCGTCGGCACCGAGAACGCTGCCGAAAAGGGGCAGAACGCCGACCGAGAGCTTGCCGAAGTCGCCCTTCAGATCGATGCGAGATTCGCGGCCGAAGATGCGGCTGGAGCCGACCTTAGTATCGAGAGAACCGGTGTCGGACTCAAAACCCGACTCAAGCACAAAGCCGATCGAGTAGCCGTTGCCGAGGTCTTCGGTACCGCGGATACCCCAGCGGCTGCCGAATTCCTTGCTCGTTTCCATCGAGAACTTGTTCTGGTTCTTGACGCCCTGAACGTCGGCATCCGTGTGCACGTACGACAGGCCCGTATTGATAAGACCGTAAAGCTGAATGTCGGCCGCCTGAGAAGCGCCGCAAAGAGCAGCAGCCACACCGGCAGCAATCAAAGTTTTTTTCATGGTATCTCTCTCCTGAGATGGTTGGAGGCTCATGCAGAGCGTGCGTACGGCGTCATGCCTGTTTGAATCGCTCTGCCTCACTGGCAGGGACTATAGGCAGGGGCACTTCTTCAGATTCCCCTC
>CAMAHM010000124.1 GCA_945834535.1 uncultured Sutterella sp.
CGATGCTTGGGCGCCGATTTGCGGTCCCTGTAACCCGTGTGCAGGAGTTCCTCGGCCGCCTCGCTCAGAGGCTTACCGAGAAATTCCTTGTAAAGTCGCATCACATCGGGGTTGTTGTGGGACTGACGCAGCGGACGCTTTTCGTCGATGGCGTAAATGGCCGCGGCGCGCTCATTGACGTTTGTCAGGTAGGCGTTCTTGGCGCGAATCGTGCCTCCGCCGTCCACGCAGCCGCCGGGACATGCCATCACTTCCACGAACTGGTAATCGGCCTCCCCGTTTTGGATCTTTTGGATCAGTCCTTCCGCATTGGCCAGTCCGTGCACAACGGCAATCCTGACGCTGCCCGCCTCCCCAAGGTCCACCACGGCCTCCTTGACAGCCTGCATGCCGCGCACGGCTTCAAACGCAATACCCTCGAGCTCGCGCCCCGTCACGACATAATGCACCGTACGCACCGCAGCTTCCATCACACCGCCCGTCGTACCGAAAATGGCACCCGCACCAGTGTTCTCGCTCATGAAGGGCGAGTCGAATTCAGCGTCTTCAATCTGCGACAGATCCATGCCGTAGCGACGCAACAGGCGCGCGAATTCACGCACCGTCAGCACCAAGTCGGTATCCGGCCTCCCGTCGCGGGCAAGCTGCTCACGCGCGGCCTCATCCTTTTTGGCCGTGCACGGCATGATGGAAATAAAGCGCAGCTTCTTGGGATCAATCCCGTGCTCGCGGGCAAACCACGTCTTGGCGAGAGCCCCGAAAATGGCCTGCGGCGAGCGCGTGCTCGAAAGATTGTCAATGAGCTCGGGGTGAAGTTTTTCAACAAAGTTCACCCAACCCGGGCAGCAGCTCGTCATCATCGGCAGCTTGCCGCCGTGCTTGAGACGCTCGAGCAGCTCCGTGCCCTCTTCCATGATGGTCACGTCAGCCGCCCAGTTTACGTCACACACGTAGTCGGCACCCAACATCTTGATTGCTGCAATGATCTTCTTTTCGACATTGGTGCCCGCAGGAAGGGCAAACTCGTCGCCGATCGTCACACGCACGGCAGGCGCAAATGCCACGATCGTCTTGATTTCGGGGTCGTCCAACCAGTCAACGGCCGTTTCAATCTGATCATGCTCGGCCAGAGCCCCCGTCGGACACACCAACGTACACTGTCCGCACTGCACACAGGTTGCGGAGTCAGCCCATCGCTTGGCTCCGGCCACACCCACGCCGCAGCGGGTCCCGAAATCGTCCATTGTCAGCGCCGATACCCCCTGCACCTCGCGGCAGACTTTCACACAGCGACCGCAGCGGATGCACTTGTTGACGTCACGCACCACACCGTTGGCCGACCAGTCGTCAGCTCGATCGGCCGTAAAGCGTCCGTTGCACCCGTTGTCGCGCAAACCGACATACAGGGCGAGGTCCTGCAGCTCGCAGTTGCCGTAACGGGCGCAGCTCGCACAATCCTGATCATGGTCGGCAAAGATCCAGGCTACCTGCATGCGCTGCATGCGGCGAATTTCGGGCGTGCGGGTGAGCACCTGCATACCCTCTTCGAGCACCGTCGTGCACGCCGTCACAATGCGGCGGTTTTCACCCTGCGGTCCGCACACTTCCACCAGACAGACGCGGCAGGTCCCCGGCGTATGGTCAAGCGGCAGATAGGCGCACAGCGTCGGAATGAAGATCCCCACACGGCGGGCGGCCGCCAGAACGGTTTCTCCCTGGGTAAATTCAATTTCTGTTTCGTTAATGCGGGCCTTCATCGGGAGCCTCCCACTTGAACGTTGTCGGTGTTACCCGGAATCGGACGGGGCGTCACAACGGAATAAACACGGTAGCAGCGCATGCAGCGCTCGGATTCGCGACGGGCCTGGGCATCGGTGAATGTACAGTCGACCTCACGGAAATTGCCCTCACGCTCTGCCACCGGAATATGCGGCAACGGTTCACGCTTGGCGGGACGCACCTGCATCTTGGGGTAACCGTCTTCAAGAAGTTTGCAGTCGCGAATGATCTGTCCCATGCGGAAGCGAGGCACAAAACCCACTGAGCCGCGCGACAGGTACTCGTCGATCGAATAGGCCGCACGCTCACCGTGAGCAAGCCCCCCGATAAGCGTCGTGGGCCCCGTGGCGGCGTCGCCGCCCGCGAACACGCCCGGACGGCTCGTCGCCAGGGCTTCATTGACGGCGATATTGCCCCAACGGTCGTAAAGAACACCGTCGGCTTCGGTGAGTGCGCCGTGGTCAAGTTTCTGACCGATGGCCGCAATGAGCGTCGAGCATTCCAGATCAAATTCACTGCCCTCAACCGCGCGCACGCCGCGACGACCGCGGGCGTCCTTTTCGGTGAGTTCCATCTTGGTAAGGCGAACCCCCTTGACGGCACCGTTTTCTTCGAGAATGCCGACGGGGTTGGTGAGAAAATGAAATTCAACACCTTCGTCCATCGCCGCTTCGATTTCCTCAGGATCGGCTGTGGCTGCATCGATTGTTCGGCGGTACACCACGTGCACCTTGCCGTCCGTGATGCGTTTGGCGGTGCGGCAGCAGTCCATGGCCACGTTGCCGCAGCCGACAACCACCACGTCCCCCGTGAGTTCGGGCTTTTGCTGTGCGTCGACGGCCTTTTCAACTTCCAAAAGAAAGTCGATGCCGTTGCGATAGCCCCTGGTCTGCAGATTCTCTCCGGGCAAGCCGAGGTAAGCTCCCTTAGAGCAGCCGATGCCGATGAAGACGGCCCCGTAGCCGCGCTCAAAAAGGTCGCTCACGGTGAAGTCGCGGCCAAGACACTGACCGAAATGCCACACGCCGCCCAACTCGGTGATGGCGTCGGTTTCCTTCTGCAACAGTCCCTTGGGCAGTCGATAAGGCGGAATGCCCCGCAGCGCCATGCCACCGGCGCGCTCGTCCTTGTCGTAAATGTCGACGGGGTACCCGAGCATGAGCAGGTTGTAGGCGCAGTTGATACCCGCAGGCCCGGCGCCGACCACCGCTACCTTGGCCTTGGTAGGATCGAGCATCGGATCCATGCCTTTGAAGAGTTCGGACACGGTCGAGCCGAAGTTGTCCGACACCCAACGCTTGAGGTCTTTGATGGCTACAGGCTGATCGATGTACCCGCGGCGGCAGGCTGCCTCGCAGGGGCGCGCGCAGACGCGGCCGCAGGAAGCCACGAGCGGATAGTGGCGCAGCAACACGCCCGCCGCCAGATCGGGGTGTCCGTCACGCACGTAGTCGATGTAGCGCGGAATATTGACGTGCGCCGGGCACGCTTCGATGCACTTGGCGGTGACCGTCGTATACATGTCGCCTTCAAGGGGCCGGGCGTCCTTAAGAAGCTTGCTGCGAAAATGCGTGAGCGCCCCCATAAGAGCCTGCGGCGTCGTGCGACCAATACCGCACAGACTCGTCTGACGCATCTGCGCGGCCGCTTCATAGATGTGATCCCAATCGACTTCGTCGCCGTGCCCCTCAACCAAATCCTGCAAAGCCTTTTCAATGAGAATCGAGCCGGTGCGGCAGGGC
>CAMAHM010000125.1 GCA_945834535.1 uncultured Sutterella sp.
GTCCAAGGGCAAAAATAAACCCCTCTGAAGGGGTTATATGATTGAAATCAAATCATAAAAAGTCTTTATCGTTATAAATTTCGAGGGAGTTCACGTTAAAAGCCCAAGGCTCAGAACACGTTGTGCTCGCGCAAAATGTTTAGGCCGATCGCAAGCAGAACGGCAGCGCCGACAAAGGAGAGCTTGTTGGTGTGCGAGGCGGCTCGCGCGGAAATGGACTGCCCGACCGGCATGCAAAGTGCCGTGAGAAGAAAGCACACGGCCGCAATGATGAGCGCGGGTTCCACGATGGGGTAGTCCGAGAGCGCAAACGAAAAGCCGACGGCCAAAGCGTCCAGACTGGTCGCGACGGCAAGCATCAGCAGGGTGCCCCAGGCCACAGTGCCGTGTTCATCGGTCTTGATGTCGCCTTCGTCTTCGTCGCTCAGGCCTTCCTTGATCATGGATCCGGCTACAAACGCCAGCAGTGCGAACGCCAACCAATGATCCCATTGACTTACAAAAGAGGCAAAGGCCGCGCCCGCGCCCCAACCGATGGCCGGCATCAGGCCCTGAAAGAGGCCGAAGGCCACGGAAAACTTCAGCGTGTCGGCAAAGGTGATGTGTTTTTGCGTGGTACTCCAGCACAGGGTGACCACCATGGCGTCAATGGACAGGGCAAAGGCGGTGCCGAGAATTTCAAGCAGCGAGAACATCGTTATGTTTGGGTCGGAAGAGGGGAGCAATGCGTCCGCTCAAATGGCGGACTTCTTGGGAATTGGTTTTGCCGGCGCGGCATTGTATCCGATCGTCGGCCAACAATCGTCCGACACCTTCGTGATTGCGGGCGGATACCTGATGTCCAGACACTGTGCGGCCTGCGCAACAAGAAGCTGAGCCATCTCCTCCTCGTCGGTGTTGCCGGTCACGAAGTAGTAGATGAACGGATCTAGCGAGCCTTCGAAGGCTTTTCGGATCAGGGTCGTTTTTCCTATGCGTCTGCGACCGGTGACGACGGCCATGCGAGCGACCTTCGTTTCCTGCGCTCTTTGAAACTGCCAGCGCAGAGCCTGCATTTCCTGTTCGCGGCCATAAAACGTCATGGGATTACTCTCAGAATAACGGTTGCTTCCACTACCGGCGATGGATCGGTTGGAAGGAGAAGACAGCGGATCTTCTGCTTATCGGAATTTGACAGCGTCTGTAGCTACAACATATGTAGAAACTAACTCAACAAAAGCCTCCTCAACTTCAAGCTGTCTGAGGATCAGGTTGGGAGAGGTTTTCGGTGAAGTTGTTCTGTTTTGGAACAGGTTGTTTGGTCCGACAGGTACCGTGTAGCGCGACTTGAGGCGGAATTCGGAAAGGAAAAGCTTGCAGCTACAGCCTTGCGGGAAGTGCAATGCGCGGGGCGCAGAAAACAAAAAAGGACCCTTGTCGGTCCTTGTGCTTTGTCGGTTTTTGCCAGGAAAGTTCCTGGCGGAGACGGAGGGATTCGAACCCTCGAGACCAGTAATTGTTGATCTGCGCCCTTAGCAGGGGCGTGCCTTCAGCCAGCTCAGCCACGTCTCCTTCCAGAACCATTCATTTTAAGGAAGACTTTTTCATACGTCAAGAAATATTTTCCTTTCGATGGTGTGTTTTTCTTAGTGCATTGAATTTTCAGGAAAGGATTCGGGGTGTCTCGGTTTCGTTGCAAACACGATGAGTCGATATACTTGAGCAAATACGGTTCCATGGGAATTGGTGATGCAGCACGGACGCACGGACATAAGAGAGCCCGCCCTTTTTGATGATGCGGCCCCCAAGGCGGGGCCGGTGCTACCCATGCCTAGAGATCCCTTTCTGGAACGCATGGGGCGTCGTTTGGATCGGCGCGTGTATCTGGGGACTTCGAGTTGGAATTTCCCGGGTTGGCGCGGACTTGTGTATGCGCCCGTGAGCGGAGAAAAGGCGTTGGCTGCCGAAGGGCTCAAGGCCTATGCCGTCCATCCCATTTTCCGAACGGTCGGCATCGATCGCTCCTTCTATCGACCGCTCACGGCAGCGCAGTACGAGGCCTTTGCCTCTCAGGTGCCTGAAGGATTCCGATTTTTAGTGAAAGCCCCGCAGCGCGTCACCGACAGCGTTCTGCGTGATGAACGGGGGCGCCCGACGGCAGACAATCCCGATTACCTCAACGCCGAAGCGGCTGAGGAGCAGTTTTTGGTGCCGGTATTCGAGGGACTCGCCGACAAAAGCGGACCTCTTGTATTTGAGTTTTCTCCTCTTGCAGCCTGCGCATTGCGTCAAGAGAGCGACAGAAACAGGAGGATCGACGAAATTGTCCGATTTTTGGAGGAAATGAAGGCGAGATCAAGAAAATTGTTCGATAAAGATGTGTTGATCGCTTCGGAGATGCGATCGGCGCGTCTATTGAACAGACGCTACATGGGGGCTCTGCGTACCTCAGGGGCGCGGCCTGTGGTGTCGATTCACCCCCGCATGCCTTCGGTGATGCGACAACTCGAGGCGCTGCGCTTTATGGATGCCGGAGAAAACGAAGCTGGTGACTGGACGCTTAAGGGCGATGTTGTCGTACGTTGGTCCCTGGCGGCTGATGCAACCTACAGCGGACTTAAGGCGCAGTGGGCGCCGTTTGACCGGATTCGACGGGCCGACATTCTGGCGCGCGAAGCGGTGGCGGCGCTTGCCGAACGTGCAGTGCGCAGCAACGTGCGCGCATTTGTCGTTGCCAACAACAAGGCTGAGGGCTGTGCACCGCTTACCATGCGGGCCATCGCAGAAAGCCTCACGGGGTGCGCGCAGGGGCAAGGGGACGGCCCTTCGATTTATCCGTCAATGGACTGAGGGCTCTGCTCGGGCGTGCCGACGACGATCCACGCGGCAAGTCTTTCGCCGGGCTCGCGGCAAATCGCCGCCTGCACATCGCAATCCTCAAGAGCGGACCCCGAGAGAACGATGCCGCCGAATCCCGCGGCTCGGAGAGCCTGCATGAACTGACCGAGAGCGGCACCGGCCGTGAGCACCTGTTCAAATTCCGGAACGCTCTGCTCGGTTGTTGTCTTCACCACAAAGGCCGCCAGAGCGGGGCCCTTGAGGGCTTTGGAGCGGGCCTTCTGGGCGGCTTGCTCGTCTCCCCCCGAACGGCGTGCTGCGGCTTCAAAGAGATCGGCCAAAGCTGCGCGGTCTTCATGCGTTAAAAGCGCAAAACGAAAGGGGTGCAGCTGCCCGTGATCGGGTACGGCAGCGGCGGCGGCAACAATGCGCTCCCAAGCCGATGCGTTCGGGATGGGGAGGGTCAGGTGTTTGGGCTTGATGCTGCGCCGTGCGCCAAGCCAGGCAAGAAGATCGGTGTTTTCGGACATAAGAAAGATCCTTCTCCAAGCGCTCTGGAAACGAGGTTCAAGTGATTGTAGTCCCGCTTTGTTCGGGCATGGGTGCTCTTTTGCGCAACGCCTCGGCGGCCCGTTTAG
>CAMAHM010000126.1 GCA_945834535.1 uncultured Sutterella sp.
ATCGACAAGTCGAGCGACGCCGACTTCAACGAAGTGCCGATCGATCAGGAAGCCGATCCCATCGGTTGGCGTCAGCAGCAGATTCGTCTGCGGCGCCTCGAAGCGGCCAAGCGCGCCCGTGCAGCCCTCTCCGCCCCCCCGTACCATGCGGCCTTTCTTGCTATGGACGCCAAGACCGCCTCGCTCGTGCGCTCGCGTCTTCCCATTCGCACTCGCGTCTGGGGCACGCCCATCGTCAACCCCGGCAACACGCGCACCAACCCTCAGGCCAAGGCCATGACGTACGATCTGATGCACGTTGCTCTCGTCGAAGCGCCGAGCATTCTGAACTACAACGCCGAAGAATTCGAATCCAAATTTCAAGTTCCTGCGCCGGCGGGCACGCTGCAGCTGCGCCTCTTCTCTTTGGGCGCCGACGCACTGGCCCTGGCACGCAGTATCGCGCAGGGCACCGAATCGTCTGCGCTTGAAGGCATGCTCGGGAGTCTGCGCTACAACCTCGCCGTTTCTCCCAAAGCCGAACGCCGCGGACAGACCGCTATGATTTTCGGCGGCGAAGTGCGTCCCATGGGTGAAGACGCCGTTGTCGCCTATCAGGAACTCAATCAGGGCTCTCGCCCCCTGCGACGCCTGCGCGCGCAGTCCCGCTCTCTTGAGCGCCTTGAGCGCGAAGCGCAGGAAGCCGCCCGTGAAGCGGGCACGCTTGCCGAGCCCGACACGCAGTCTGAACCCGCCCCCGAGCCTGTCGCGGCCCGGCCGGCGCCCGAGACCGCTCCCGTTTCCGCCCCCTGAAAAAAACACGTTCTGACACACCTTTTCTATGGCTCTCATCACTCTCAGCGAGGCTGAACTCGCCTGGGGCGATCTACCCCTGCTCGATCATGCCGAAATGTCGCTTGACGCCGGTGAACGCGTCGGCGTCATCGGCCGCAACGGCAGCGGCAAAAGCTCTTTGCTGCAGTGTCTGGCGGGCGTCGAAAAGCTCGACGCCGGCGAGATGCGCGTGCAGGACGGTCTCATCAAGGTCTACGTCGAACAGGAACCTTTTCTTCCCGAAGCGCCCACGCTGCGTGAGGCGCTCATTCTTCGCGGCCGATTCGAAAGCATTGCCGACGAGCGTGACAAGTGGACGGCTCTCGCGCGTCTGGACGAGTACCTGCATCGACTTGAAGTGCGCCACGAACAGGCCCCTCACAAGGCCTCGGGAGGTGAGAAAAAGCGTGCGGCCCTGGCACTTGCTCTGAGCATGAAGCCCGATCTGTTGCTTCTTGACGAGCCCACCAACCATCTTGACGTAGAAACGATTCTTGCGCTTGAAGCCATCCTCACGCAGGAATTTCGCAGCAACCGCTCGCTTATGGTCATCACGCACGACCGTGCGTTTTTGGACGCGGTGTGCACGCGCATTCTCGAACTGGATCGCGGAATCCTCAGAAGCTACCCGGGCAACTTTGCCGCCTACGAAAGTCGCAAGGAGTATGAGCTGCACGCCGAGGCGCTCGAGCGCGAGCGTTTCGACAAATTCTGGGCGCAGGAAGAAGTCTGGATCCGCAAGGGCATTGAAGCCCGCCGCACCCGCAACGAAGGCCGCGTCAAGCGCCTTGAAGAATTGCGCCGTCAGCGTGCCGCCCGACGCGATCGGCTCGGGCAGATTAATCTGACGATCGACGCAGGCGAGCGAAGCGGCAAGGTAGTTGCCGAAATCGAAAATCTCACCAAGCGCTTTGGCGAGCGCACCATCGTCGACAACCTTTCCTTTAAGCTGATGCGCGGCGACAAACTGGGCCTTGTCGGGCCCAACGGCGCGGGCAAGTCGACGCTCATCAAGCTCATTCTGGGCACCCTTGCTCCCGACGAAGGAAAACTCAAACTCGGCACCAATCTCAAAATCGCCTATTTCGATCAGCTGCGCGAGCAGCTCGACGACACCAAAACCGTGGCCGAAACCGTCAGCCCGGGCAGCGAATGGGTGGAAATCGCAGGGCAGAAAAAGCACATCATGAGCTATCTGTCGGACTTCCTCTTTACGCCCCGCCGCGCGGAAGTACCGGTGGGCAACCTCTCGGGGGGCGAGCGCAACCGCCTTCTTCTGGCGCGTCTTTTTGCGCTGCCCGCCAATCTGTTGGTGCTCGACGAACCGACGAACGATCTTGACATCGACTCTTTGGAACTTCTAGAAGAGACGCTTGAAAACTACCCGGGCACCATCATTCTCGTGAGCCACGACCGCCGTTTTCTGGACAATGTGGTGACGCAGCTTCTGGCTCCCGTCAATCACGCCCACCCCGACGGCCGTTGGATGGAATTTGTGGGCGGCTATGAAGACTGGATCCGCCAGCGTCCGGCGCTGCCCGAAGAAGAAGACAAGCCCGAGAAAAAGCCCGCGGAAAAGCCGACCGCTCCCCGTACGGTACGCACCGCGGAGCGCATGAGCTTTAAGGAAAATCGTGAACTTGAGTCGCTTCCCGAAACGATCGAAAAGCTTGAAAAGGAACAAGAGAGCCTGATGCTCGAAATGAGCGACCCCGCCTTTTTCAAGCGTCCGATCCAAGAGCAGCAGGCCGCGGGCGAGCGCTCTCAGGCACTGCCGCAGTTGATTGAAGCCGCCTACGCGCGCTGGACCGAGCTCACGGAAAAAGCCGAGCGCTGCGCCAGGTAAGCCGACGAGGAGTGGCCGTGCCCGAGTTTGCTCTTGACCGCGACACCCTGCTGCATCTCATCAGCCTGGCGGCGATCGTGCTGCAGATTGCGCTTGCCGCCGGGGTTGTTCTGCGCGTCGTCTTCACACGGCACCCGCCGGGCAGCGCCATTGCCTGGATTTTGCTCGTCACGGCGCTCCCCTTTGCAGGCTTTGTGCTTTATCTCTTTTTGGGCGAGCGCCCCATCGGACGCTGGCGCGCCTTTCGACTCAAAAGCATGCTGGCGGCCTGGCAGGAGCGCACGCGCATCAGTCGCAGTGCCGTGCGGCTGCCTTCAGCGCAACGCCATCGGGGACTCGTGCGCCTTGCGCAAAAGCTGGGCCGTATGCCGATGACGACGCGCTCGAGTCTGACGCTCTACGCAGACTCCGAGAGCGCCCTTGAGGCCATGCTTGAGGACGTCCGTCAGGCGCGCAGCAGCATTGCGATGGAGTTCTACATTTGGGATTTGGGAGGCTGGTGCGACCGCATGGCGCAGGCTCTGATGCAGGCCGCGCAAAGAGGGGTGGAGTGCCGCGTCCTTGTGGACGCCGTGGGTTCGCGCAAATTTTTAAATTCCGCCTGGCCCCGCCGCATGCGTGAAGCGGGCGTACATGTTGCCACGGCGCTTCCCGTGAGTCTTTTTCCGCTCTCCAAAGGTCGGGCTGATCTGCGGCTGCACCGCAAGACCGTTGTCATCGACAACGAGACGGCCTACACGGGGAGCCTCAACATGATCGACCCGCAG
>CAMAHM010000127.1 GCA_945834535.1 uncultured Sutterella sp.
AAAATGCAGTTTGTTCATGAGGACGGGGCGTATGCCGACATCCTGAGCTGGGGCGAGGAGCTTGCCGCCTTGCGCCGCGAAGCGCACAAGACGCCGGAACTTGGCTTTGATACGCCGCAGACCGTCGGGCGAATCGAAAAGACTCTGCGCGGCTGGGGTATCGAAAAGATCGACACCGACTTTGTCAAAGGCGGCGTCATCGTCGTGATCGACGGCACGCGTCCGGGAAAGACCGTGGCTCTGCGTGCCGACATTGATGCGCTGGGCATGGATGACACTTCGGGCAAGCGCTGGGCAAGCTGCATTGCCGGCCAAGCGCACGCCTGCGGTCACGACGGGCACCAGACATAGCTTTTGGGAGCGCTTCGACATCTCAATGCCAACCGAGACTTTCCGGGGCGCGTGGTGGGCATTTTTCAACCTGCCGAAGAGCCTTGCAGGGGCGCCCGTGCTGTGATTGAGAGCGGCCTTTTTCAGCAGTACGCAATTGCCGAAATTTACGGAGCGCACACCGAGCCGATGCTCGAGAAGGGTGTCTTCGGATTTCGCGTGGGTCCGCTGCAGGCTGCCTGCGACTATTTTTGGCTGACGATAAAGGGAAAGGGCACGCACGGCGGGCGTCCGCACCTTGGCCTGGATCCTCTTCCCGCCGCAGCTCAGCTCATCAACGCCGCGCAGAGTATCGTCTCGCGCAAGGTGGATCCAATCGACACGGCAGTGCTCAGTGTCTGCGCAGTGAGTGCAGGACGTTATGAGACCCCCAACGTTGTCCCGGAAGAAGTGAAAATCAGCGGTACGGCGCGTACTTTCCGCCCCACCACTCGCAAGCTCGTCGAAGAAAGCTTCAAGCAGATGGCTGCCGATACAGCCCGCGCCAACGGCTGCACCTCGGAGATCAGGTGGGAGAGTTCGATTCCGGCGGTGATCAACGACGAGACGGTTACGCGCGCGGCAATTGACGTTGCGATCGAACTCTTCGGAGACGAGGCCGTGCGCCCGAATATAGATCCGTTTATGAGTTCGGAGGACTTTGCCGAATATCTGCAGCTTGTGCCCGGCACGATGCTGCGCGTGGGTATTCGCGATGATGCGCATACGGTTGCGCTGCACCGCACGTCGTTTGACTTCAACGACGAAGTGCTGCCGGCGGCGGCGACGCTGCTTGCGGCGATTGCCGTCAAGCGTCTTGAAGCGCTTGCGCATTGAGTCGATTTCAGAAAAGGGAAGACCCACGAGCTGCTGAACAGGGCTGATGGATCCGAAAGGGCCAATGATCAGGTGTCGCGCAGGACGCTTGATCCGCAAATTTGGTTCGGGCATCACTGAGGATCGAAAAAGTTCGAGTCGATGCGCGAGCGTGGTTGACTTAAAACTGCGGCGACGTTGCTCAAGCCGCTCAAGAGTTGCTTTGGAGGACAGTGATGGAAACACAGGAAAAGTTGGTCGCTTTGCGAAGATTGATGAAGCAAGCCGGCGTGACGGCACTTTACGTCGGCACGACTGATCCTCATCAGACCGAACAGGTCGCCTCGCACTGGAAGGCCGTCCAGTGGCTTACCGGTTTTACCGGAAGTATGGGCTACGCGATCGTCACGGAAAACGCCGCGGAATTCTGGACCGACGGCCGCTACAAGGAGCTTGCTCTGCGTCAGATTGACAGGAACGCCTTTCACATCAACTCGATCTCGGATGCGGACACGACTGATTGGGACGCGTGGCTTATGACGCAGCTCAAGGAAAACGACGTACTTGCTCTTGACGGCGAAGTAACGAGCGAAGCGATGCTTCGGATTTTCCGCAAAAAGTTGCCCGTCAAAGGCCTGCGCATTGACTGCAGTCGTCATTTCGTGGGCGAAATATGGCAGGATCGACCGGTCATTTCTTCCAATCCCGTTTGGGAGATGCCTGCCGAATATGCGGTGGAAAACCGGCGGGAGAAACTTGCCGCCCTGCGCGAACGCTTGAAGAAATTCGGTGCCGATGCGTCGACCTTGGTGTGCGGTTTAGACGACGTTGCCTGGCTGACCAACTTGCGCGGAGACGACAATCCGCTCTATCCGTTCTTTCACGCCTACGTCTGGGTGGACGGCAGACGGGCTCTTCTTTTTGCTGACCGCTCAAAATTTTCCGATGCGATTCGAGCAAAACTTGCCGAGGACGGGTGGACGCTGCACGACTACCGGGAGGTTCAAGACGTCGTCGAGTCGGCTGCCTCGCAGGTTTTGTATCTCGACCCCTTTAAGACCCCCTTCAGGCTCTACGAGTCGGTGCCCGAAGAGAGGATCGTCATCGACGGTCCCGATCTTGTCATGGGCATGAAGGCGAGAAAAAGCCCCGGAGAACAAGCAAACATCCGAAAGGCCAATCGCCACGAGTGCGTCGCCCTTCTTCGGTTGATGCGATGGATCGAAGCCCATGTCGCCGAAGGTAAGCTCGACGAGTACGCGGTCGGTCAAAAGCTTGAAGCATTCCGCCGGATGTCGCCCCTGTACCTGCATCCGGCCAATGTTCCGATCGTGGGGTATGGAGAAAATGCTGCTCTGCCGCACTATCGTCCGTCGGCTGCCGTCAGCGCACGGATTCGGCCCGAAGGCTTCCTGCTTTTTGACGTTGCAGCACAGTACATCTGCGGCACGACGGACCTCACGCGCACGGTCGCCGTGGGCGTGCTGACCGAAGAGATGAAAGTCGACTACACGATCACGCTCAAGGCGCATATCAAGCTTGCGCGTCAGAAATTCCCCGAAGGTACGACCGGCAACCTGCTCGATGCCGTCGTCAAGGCCGGACATTGGGATCGATGCATGACGTTCGGCCACGGAACCGGCCACGGCATCGGCTACGTACTCAACATCCATGAGGGGCCTGCAAAGATCATCACGGAATTTGCGCAGCTTTTCCCGTACGGACGCGAGACTGCGCTTGAAGCCGGCATGCTCTTTTCCAACGAGCCCGGCGTCTACAAGCCCGGCCGACACGGCGTGCGCATTGAAAATTCCGTGCTGGTGCAAAAGGACGAAAAAACCGAGTTCGGACAGTTCCTTCGCTTTGAGACGGTTTCGTTCCTGCCGTTTGAACACAAAGCCATCGTAAGGGAGATGCTCACAGACGAAGAAGTTGCCTGGATTAATGACTACCAGCATCAGGTCTGCGAGAACCTTTTGCCGATGCTCACCGACGACGAAGCAAAGTGGCTGCGCGAGAAAAGTGCGGATCTTGTGTGAGTTAGATGCCTGAGTTTTAATGTTTTTCGTAATGAAAAAACGCCTTTTCTCCTCATAAATCAAAGGATAAAGGCGTTTTTC
>CAMAHM010000128.1 GCA_945834535.1 uncultured Sutterella sp.
TGCCAGGCTAATCCATTCAGAACCCCCGTCTCCTCACCGAGGCGGGGGTTTTGTCATTCCCGGCCTCGGGCTCGCTTGTTGCGCGGGCGGTTTAGAATGCATGCCGCATTTCTACAACAACAGGGAGGCGATGCGCCGAGCGCCCGCTCCAGCAGCATCTCGATCAATGGACTTTGCTCTTTTTCTTCTTTTAGGCTGCGGCGTCGGCGCTTTCGGCGCCCTTCTGGGTCTCGGGGGCGGCATGATCCTCGTGCCGCTCTTCATGCTCTTTATGTACGGCGCGGACGGGGCGACCTTTTCCACCGTCCAGCAAATCGTCGGTACCAGCCTTTTTGTGGTGTTTGCCAATGCCGTCTCGGGGACATGGGCGTACGTGCGCCAAAAACGCATCTTCATGCGCGCGGCCGTTCCTTTTGCGCTTGCGACCATGCCCGGTGCCTTTTTGGGCGGTTACCTGTCCGAGTGGTTCTCAGGCCCCGCTTTCAGCCTTCTCTTTGGCGCGACCATGGCTTCGCTTGCCGTTTTCATGGCGGTGAAGAGCCGCGGCAAAAAGGCCAATGCCTCGGCCGAAAACTTTGACCCCGCAACGGCTCCCGTCAATCTCCCGCTCGGTATTGCCGCTTCCTTTTTCGTGGGCTTTGCTTCTTCGATCCTCGGTATCGGCGGCGGCATCATCCATGTGCCGATGATGGTGTTTCTGCTCGGATTCCCGCCTCAGGTTGCCGTGGCGACTTCCACGTTCGTTCTGATGGTAAGCGCCCTTGTGGGTGTTGCCAGTCACGGTTGGCTCGGGCATATTTTGTGGCTGCCGGCAATCATGATCGGTATCGGGGCAACGGTGGGCGCACAGATCGGCGCAAAAATTGCCCGCAAGGCGCGTCCCCGGGCGTTGGTGCTCGGTCTTTCGGCGGTCATGATTCTTCTGGGACTGCAGTTCATTTATAAGGGACTCATTGCGCTTTGAGGCGTTCCCGGCACCTTTGGGTCGTTTCCGATAAATGCCTCAGCTTTTCTGATCTGAGGCAAAGGCTCGTGAGTTTTGAGTTCAGCATCGTCGGTTACTGCTCGGCAAGATGCGTCGGTTGTCTGTTTTTTTCGCATAATTAATCGTTCGCGCATCTGCCGCAGTGCTTTGCGAGGGATGTTTGCGTCCGACGACTGTTGTACGCCGCCGCGGCGGCTTTATTGGTTCCCGCCGTCCCCCTCGATGGCACGGGAGCTGCACCACAAAAACCTATGGGAGTGTTTGCATGACTGACACCTTGTTTGCCGGCCTTACTCCGGCCCCGGCTGATCCGATTCTCGGCGTTTCCGAAAAGTTCCGCGCCGATCCCCGTCCGCAGAAGGTCAATCTCGGTGTGGGTGCGTACCTTACCGAAGAGGGCAAGACGCCTTTGATGGAAGTGGTGCGTGAAGCCGAAGAGGCTCTGGCGCAAAGCGGTCAGGCGCACACTTATATTCCGATCAGCGGTTTGCCCGCCTACACCGCCGCGGTGCAGAAGATGGTGTTCGGTGCCGACAGTGAGATCGTCCTTTCGGGCCGTGCGGCAACCGTGCAGACGTTGGGCGGCACCGGCGCTCTGAAGGTCGGTATGGATTTCCTGCATCACGTGTGCGGTGAAACCCGCGGCGTTTCCTCCAAGCCCACCTGGGGCAACCACTTTGCGCTGCTTGAGCAGGCCGGTTACGAAGTCGGCTCCTACCGTTACTACGACGCCGCCAACAACGATGTCGACTTTAACGGCATGATCGAGGATTTGAATGCCCTGCCCGCCAAGACCCTCGTCATTCTGCATTCGTGCTGCCACAACCCGACGGGCTACGATCTGACGAGCGAGCAGTGGGACGAAGTCATCGCCGTGTGCCAGAAGAGGGGACTGACGCCCTTCCTGGATATGGCCTATCAGGGCTTTCGCGACGGGCTCGCGGCCGACGCGGCTGCGATTCACCAGTTTGCCAAGAGCGGTATGAACTTCCTTTTGGCAACTTCGTTCTCCAAGAGCTTCAACCTTTACGGCGAGCGCATCGGTGCGCTGCACGTTGTGACGCAGTCGGCGCAGGAAGCCGCCGTCGTGCTCACGCAGTTAAAGAGCTGCATCCGCTGCAACTACTCCAACCCGCCCGCCCACGGTGCCCGCATCGTCGAGCGCGTTCTTAATGACCCGGCCAAGTTTGCTCAGTGGGAAGAGGAACTTGCCGTCATGCGCAACCGCATCCGCACGATGCGTCACGCCCTGGCCGACGAAATGGCCCGCATCGGCGCCAAGCGCGACTTCAGCTTCATTACGCGCCAAAACGGTATGTTCTCGTTCACCGGCCTGTCGCCCGAGCAGATCGATCGCCTCGCTGCCGATTACGGCATCTATGCCGTGCGCAACGGCCGCATCTGCATCTGCGGTCTCAATACGGGCAATGTGGAGTACGTGGCTAAGGCGATTGCTGAGGTTCTCTAAGCAGCCGAAAGACTTTCCGGCATGAGCCGACAAAAATAATGGCTGTCGGCTCTTGCAAAGAAGAAAAAAACACGTTATAGTTACATTCTCAATTCCCCGATAGCTCAGTCGGTAGAGCAACGGACTGTTAATCCGTGGGTCGTTGGTTCAAGTCCAACTCGGGGAGCCAGAATTTCGAAGACGCGGCAGACAATGGTTGTGCCGCGTTTTCATTTCGACAGGCGAAATTTGCGTGTCTCGGCTCTTTTCAAGGAGCCAAGATCGTGCTAATATTCGCCACCTTGATTCCCCGATAGCTCAGTCGGTAGAGCAACGGACTGTTAATCCGTGGGTCGTTGGTTCAAGTCCAACTCGGGGAGCCAAAAGAATTCCAAAACGCGGCAAGGCTCTTGAAGCTCTGCCGCGTTTTTTCCATGGGCCGACGCAATGGGATTTATCCTCCGGTCGGGCGGGTGTAAAGGCGATGGCACAGGTACTGACATTTCCCCATTCTCCCTTTGAGCTGCATTCGGACTATGCGCCTGCCGGCGATCAGCCCGAAGCAATCGAGCGCCTCACCGAGGGCCTGGCGACGGGCCTTGCGGCGCAGACTCTGCTCGGCGTTACGGGATCGGGCAAGACCTTCACGATGGCCAACATCATCGCCCGCCTGGGGGTTCCTGCCGTCGTGATGGCCCCCAATAAGACGCTCGCTGCGCAGCTTTACAGCGAGATGCGCGAATTTTTTCCGCGCAACGCCGTCGAATACTTCGTTTCCTATTACGACTACTACCAACCTGAAGCGTACGTGCCGGCGCGCGATCTTTTCATCGAAAAGGACTCGGCCGTCA
>CAMAHM010000129.1 GCA_945834535.1 uncultured Sutterella sp.
GCGACAGAAAGTACTTCTCGTCGGTCTGCACAAAGTGCGCCCAGCTCTGAACGACCCGGCAAGAGGTTCGGGAACGGGCTCAAAGTCGAAGAACCCGCGCAGGCGGGCGCGGATTTTCTGAAGATATGGATGCTCGGCTGTCTTTGATGGTTGTTGCACGGCGGTCCTTTTTCCGCCGCAAGGGGGGCGGCGGGCCGATTCCACATACACCGCACGAGAGGCTTTGCGCTACGCACCTCACGCAACAATTCGGGCGCAGCGAGCTTTGAGACAGACGTTCGGCAAAGCGAGTTCGCACCGCTTAAGCATCCGACAAGGCCGCTCTATATAATCAAAAGACGCCCGATGAGAAGTGCCCGGCGTCGTCCGCGCCCCCCTTGTCGGATCTCTTTTTTGCAACGGCTCCGCATCCGTGCGGCCGGACTTGCGCTCCAATCGCTCGCCCGGCCGCCGCGACGGTCGGCCGTTGACCAGACTATCGAGTGCATCATGAGTGAAAACATCCTGACCCTGACCGATGCCGGCTTTGAAGCCGACGTTTTGAAGGCCCCCGCCGGCAAGCCCGTCTTCGTGGATTTCTGGGCCCCCTGGTGCGGTCCCTGCCGCATGCTCGCCCCGCACCTTGAAGCGGCCGCGGCCGAGTACGGCGACAAAATCGTCGTCGGCAAGTACAACGTCGACGAAAACACGCAGGTGGCTGCCGACAACGGCATCCGCGGCATCCCGACGATTCTCGTGTACAAGAACGGCGAACTGATCGGCCAGCACACGGGCGCCATGGCGCGCACCGAACTGAACGCCTTCATCGAGTCCTACCTCTGAGGCTTGCCGAGCGAGCGGCTCCGTTAAAGGGCGGCGGCTCGCCCGACAAATTTTTGTCGGCCGATTTTCCCGACTGCGCTCGGACGTCTGCGAGACGACAGGCGTCCGACTTTTTTACACTTTCGGATATTTTTTGCCTCGAGCCCGTGGCAAATCGGGCGTCGGCGTTGCTACAATGCGCGCCGTCCGCACCCGGGCCGCACGCCCCGAAAATCAACGCGCGTGTCGCCCCGCAGGCGGTTTTCTTTGCCCGACGGCGCCTTTGGCGCGTACCGATCGGGCCTTCCGGATTCTTTCCCCACTTTTTCCATCGCACCTGCCACACCTTGGGAGACGAGCGCCGGGGCGGCTCACGCGTATTTGCGTGCACCGTCCGTGTCCGACGCTCTCAAAGCGCGCGAGTGCGAGCAATCAACGACGACCATTCTTTTCAGCAATGCATCTGTCCGAACTCAAAACGCTGCACATCAGCCAGCTCCTTGAAATGGCGGCCGAGCTTGAGATTGACAACGCGCAGCGCATGCGCAAGCAGGAACTCATGTTCGCCATCCTCAAAAAGCGCGCCAAGAAGGGCGAGCAAATCTTCGGCGACGGCACCCTCGAAGTGCTCCCCGACGGTTTCGGCTTCCTGCGCAGCCCCGACACGAGCTATTTGGCCAGCACGGACGACATCTACATTTCCCCCTCGCAGATCCGGCGCTTTAATCTGCACACGGGCGACTCGATCGAAGGCGAAGTGCGCACGCCCAAGGACAACGAACGCTACTTTGCGCTCGTCAAGGTCGACACGGTCAACGGACAGCCTCCCGAGACGCTCAAGCACCGCATGCTCTTTGAAAACCTGACGCCGCTCTTTCCCAACGAGCCCTTAAAGCTCGAGCGCAACATGCGCGGCGAAGAGAACGTCACCGGGCGCCTTATCGACATCATCGCCCCGATCGGCAAGGGCCAGCGCGGTCTGATCGTGGCCAGCCCCAAGTCCGGTAAAACGGTTCTGATGCAGTCGATTGCTCACGCGATCACGGCCAATCACCCGGACGTCGTGCTGATTGTGCTCCTTATTGACGAGCGTCCCGAAGAAGTGACGGAAATGCAGCGCTCCGTCAAGGGCGAAGTGATTGCTTCGACGTTTGACGAACCCGCGACGCGTCACGTGCAGGTCGCCGAAATGGTGATCGAAAAAGCCAAGCGCCTTGCCGAAAGCAAGAAGGACGTGGTGATTCTGCTTGACTCGATCACGCGTCTTGCGCGTGCCTACAACACGGTTGTTCCGAGTTCGGGCAAGGTTTTGACGGGCGGCGTGGACGCCAACGCCCTGCAGCGCCCCAAGCGCTTCTTCGGTGCGGCCCGCAAGATCGAAGAAGGCGGCTCGCTGACCATTCTCGGGACGGCGCTCGTTGACACCGGCAGCCGCATGGACGACGTGATCTTTGAAGAATTCAAGGGGACGGGCAACTCGGAAATCGTGCTCGAAAGGCGTCTGGCGGAAAAGCGCGTCTACCCGGCCATCAACATCAACCGCTCGGGCACGCGTCGCGAGGATCTGCTCATTGCGCCCGACGTGCTGCAGAAGGTCTGGGTTCTGCGCAAGCTCCTTTTTGACATGGACGAAGTCGAAGCGATGGAATTTTTGCTCGACAAGATCCGCAGCACCAAGTCCAATGCCGAGTTCTTTGACCTGATGCGCGGCAAGTAACCGCACGCGCACTCCCGACTCCCGCCCGTTTGGGGGGCGGGAGTTTCGTTTTTTTGCCGACATGCCTTTTACCGTCACCGACACCGCTCTGACCGAAGTCAAGCTTCTCACGCCCGTCGTGCACCGCGACGCTCGAGGCTTTTTCACCGAAAGCTGGAACGCGCGCGACTTTGCCCGGGCTCTCGGGCGCGAGGTTGTGTTTGTTCAGGACAACCGCTCGCAGACGCGCCGCGGGGGCATCAGGGGGCTTCACTGGCAGACGGCGCCGCACGCGCAGGCCAAACTCATCAGCTGCACGGCGGGCGAAATCTTCGACGTCGTCGTCGACATTCGTCCCGACTCGGCAACCTTTGCCCGCTGGACGGCGGTGACGCTCTCGGCGCACACGCAGCAGATGCTCTGGGTCCCCGAGGGCTTTGCCCACGGGTTTGTCGCGCTCACCGCGACAGCCGACGTTTTCTACAAAACCACCGACTACCGCCATCCCGAATGCGAAGCGGCGGTGCGATGGAATGATCCCGACATTGCGGCCGTCTGGCCCGAGGCGGCCGACGCGCGGCTCATGAGCGCACGCGACGCGGCCGCTCCCCTTTTGCGCGAAGTCTTTGCCGGCGTGCGATCTGTCGGAGAGCGGGCGTCAACCAACCCCTGACTGAAGTCAGAGGCTTGGCAACAAGCCTTGGTTGACTAG
>CAMAHM010000130.1 GCA_945834535.1 uncultured Sutterella sp.
AAAAAAAGAGGCAGTGATGCAGATCAAAGACAATCTGCGGATCACTGCCTTGGGGCCCGCTGCTGACGCTATCGACAACAGACGTGCCGCCCGCATGTTTGCGCACGACGAACGTGCGGCAAAAATGCTTACTTGGCCTTGCGGGCGAGAGCGGCGTACTTGGCGCGGAACTTTTCAACGCGGCCGGCTTCAACGATGCGGGTCTGAGCGCCCGTGTAGAAGGGGTGGCTTTCAGACGAGGTATCGAGCTTGAAGAGCGGGTAGGTCACACCGTCGATTTCCACGGTTTCCTTGGTGGGAGCCGAAGAATTGATGATGAAGGTCTTGTTGATGGAGAGGTCCACGAAAGCAACGGGACGGTATTCGGGGTGAATGCCTTTTTTCATTTTGGATAAATTCCGATAACGGTTGGTTTTGTCGGTCGCCCTGTCCGCCTTGCGAAAACGCCTCTATCCGAGAGGTCTTACATTAGGCATGCATTCCACGTGCCGAACGGAAAGGTCGGGATTATCAACGAATTTCTCTTAAAAATCAAGTCGCGATTGCCTTTCTTCGCGCTGTCGGAGAAGCGCCGGGCCCGCTCGCTCCCGCTAGCGTCGGTCAAACGAGGCGCGCAGCGCTTTGGCCCGTCTCTATTCAACTTTTCCCAAAGAAAAAAACTATGGTTTCGACAGGCGCGGGCAGACAAACTGCCTGCGACAGTTTCGGTAGAATGGATGGCACCAATTCAGACTCGATGCACGACCGCCTCGGTGCCCCGCGGCAGCGGGTGTTTTCGTGCGTCGCATTTCATTTGATTCCACACGATAGGGAGCTCGAATATGGCACTCGTGAGCATGCGTCAATTGCTCGATCATGCAGCGGAAAACGGCTACGGCGTCCCCGCCTTCAACGTCAACAACATCGAACAGGTCCACGCCATCATGATGGCCGCCTCCGAAGTCGGAGCGCCGGTGATCATGCAGGCCTCGGCGGGCGCCCGCAAGTATGCCGGCGAAGCCTTCCTGCGCAACATGATTGCTTCGGCCGTCGAACAGTGGCCCGAAGTGCCCGTGTGCATGCATCAGGACCACGGCCAGAGCCCGGCGGTCTGCCAGATCGCCATGCGCATGGGCTTTACCTCGGTCATGATGGACGGTTCGCTGCAGGCCGACGGCAAGACCATTGCCTCATACGACTACAACGTCGAGGTTACCCGCCGCGTGGTCGAAAACGCCCACTGCATCGGCGTGTCCGTTGAAGGCGAACTCGGCTGCCTCGGCTCGCTCGAAACCATGAAGGGCGACAAGGAAGACGGTCACGGCACGGATGCCGTCATGACCCGCGAACAGCTTCTGACCGATCCCGATCAGGCTGCCGAATTCGTGCGCGCCACCCAGCTCGACGCTCTTGCGATCGCCATCGGCACGAGCCACGGCGCCTACAAGTTCACCCGCAAGCCCTCGGGCGACATTTTGTCGATCAAGCGCGTCAAGGAAATTCATGAACGCCTGCCCAACACCCACCTCGTGATGCACGGCTCGAGCTCGGTGCCGCAGGAATACCTCGCCGAAATCCGCGAATTCGGCGGCGCCATGCGCGAAACCTACGGCGTGCCCGTTCCGGAAATTCAGGAAGCCATCAAGCACGGTGTGCGCAAGGTCAACATCGACACCGACATTCGTCTGGCGATGACCGCCGCCATTCGCCGCTTCCTCGTCGAAAATCCCGAAAAGTTCGATCCTCGCGAATACCTCAAGAAGGCCCGTCAGGCCGCCTACGAGCTTTGCAAGCAGCGCTACCTTGAGTTCGGCTGCGAAGGTCAGGGCGCCAAGATCCGTCCGATCGCTCTCACCACGATGGCCGCCCGCTACGAAAAGGGTGAACTTGCCCAGCAGGTGAAGTGATCCCGATTCCGTTTTCGGAAAATATCCTCGAGGCGCCCGTTGCAGTACGCGACGGGCGTCTTTTTGCTCGCCGGCGTCATCCTTTTTCACGGGCCTTTGATGCGGGACGGATACAATGGCGGACAGTACCGCGCGCAGAATCCGCATTCCTGCCGCACGTTTTTTTTGACCGCACCCCCTTTTTTGCACCATGGCCAACGACGCCTCCGAACTCAAAGGAAAAACCGGCATCAAACGCCTTGTCAACGCCTTCCTCTATTCTCGGGACGGTTTCAAGGCTGCCTTTTCGACCGAAGAAGCCTTCCGACAGGAAACCCTTCTCGCGGCGGCTCTTGCCGCCGTGCTGCCGTGGCTTGCCGTTTCCGTCGAACTCAAACTGCTCGGGCTTCTGGCTCTGGTGTTCGTGCTTGTGACCGAACTTCTTAATTCAGGCTTGGAAGCGATCGTCGATCGCATCGGTCCCGAAATCCACCCGCTCAGCAAAGTCGCCAAGGATGTGGGCAGCTGCGCCGTGCTCTTTGCTTTAACGGCCGCGGCCGTCGTCTGGGGCGTCATTTTGTGGAAAATCGTTGCCTAAAAGCCCAGTCGATCCGTTTTACAATGATGTGCTCTCAAGTCTTTTAGGTTGTGCAGCTCATGCAGTTCATCATCATCGACGATCACGCGCTCATTGTGCAGGCGCTTTCGATGCTTCTTTCGTCCAAATTCGTCGGCTCTACGGTCCATACGGGCTCCACGGCCGACGAAGCCCGCTCTTTGGTGCAGGCTCACGGGGAAGACACCGATCTAGTGATTCTCGATCTGAACGTGCCCGGCGTCACGACGCCCACAAGCCTGCTCGAAGAGTTGGTCAAGACCAATCCTGCGCTCAAGATCCTTGTTCTCTCGGGAGTGGTCGATCAGCACAACATCATGCGGGTGCTGCAGCTCGGCGCCGCCGGGTTCGTGCCCAAGAGTCTTGATACGGGCATGCTGACCAACGCCGTGGACTTTGTGCTCAACGGCGGCGTCTACATTCCGACCCAGCTTCTCAGTCAGAGTCAAAAGGCAGGGTTTCTTACGGAAACCGCCGTGGGACTGGCGCAGGGAGCTCAATCCGACGTGCACCTCACGCCCCGCCAGAAGGATGTTCTTCTGGCGCTTGCCGAAGGTCTTCCAATTAAGCGCATCTGCCGCAAACTCACGCTCTCGGAAGGGACCGTCAAAACGCACGTGGCGGCCATCTATCGCGCATTCGGAGCGACCAACCGCACCGAAGCACTGATTGCCGCACGACGTGCGGGTTTTGAAATCAATCT
>CAMAHM010000131.1 GCA_945834535.1 uncultured Sutterella sp.
CCTGAACTCCCGACAAACTAGATGCTAAAAACGGCTGACGGTGTTCGGGAGTTTTTCTATTCCGAGCAGGCAAAGAGTATGCCGAAAGCGGTGCGCTCAACCCGCATGAGGTGCCCGTTCTGGGCCTCTTCGGAAGTTAAAACGACAGCGGAGACATTCGTCAGGTCGGCCGTGTCAAAATCAACGACTTTTCGTTCGCCCTGTAAGGAGTGTCGGGGAAAGACGATGAACAGAGCGAGTCGGTGTTGGCGGGCCGAAAGAGAGCCAAAACAGGAAAGTGGGTTGAATTCTCATGAAAAAATCGCGCCTTTGAGGTTGAAAACGGACGGCACTCTCCGTATAATGCGGCCTCACGAAAAGGAGTCTTTTCTACGAAGGGTCTCCCTTTCAACTCACTCAGGTCCGTCGATGCCGTGAGCGTCGAGTGCGGACGCCCCTCGAAAGAGGGTCAGGGATGGGCTTATGGCCCATTTTTTTTTGGAATTTTTAGATTTTCCGTTAGCGAGAAGAATGGTCAAAAGTACGGCCGAAATTATCGAAATCATCGAAGAAACGGTTCAGGGCCTGGGCTATGAATTCGTGGAGTTCGAGCGTCTGCCCCGCGGTCTGATGCGCGTTACCATCGACACGCAGGCCGAGGGCGGCATTTCTCTGGACGACTGTGAGAAGGTAAGTGATCAGCTCACGCACCTTTTTACCGTGGAAGGATTTGACTACGAGCGACTCGAGGTGGCCAGCCCCGGGGTCGAGCGCGCCTTAAAGCGTGTGCGTGATTTTGCGCGTTTTGTCGGTCGCCCCGCTCATGTGGAACTTTACGAGCCGCTGCATGCCGAGGGCTTTCCCGAGGCCGGGCGCCGCAAGCTTGACGGCCGCATTCTGGCCGTCGAGGGCGAGGCCGGCGCCGAAATGATTCGCTTCTCGTTTGAAGAAATCGAAGTCGCACGTACGCCCAGTCAGGCGGCGCGCGCCAAGTCTGCCGGCAAGGCCAAAAAGCCCGCGGCAGCCCCCGTTGAGGTGACGTTCGCATTTAACGATGTCGATCGCGCCAACCTGATTGCTCAATTGGATTTTAGAGGTAAGCAGAAATGAGCCGTGACATGCTCGACATGGTCGAAGCTTTGGCCAATGAAAAAAATGTAGCGAAGGACGCCGTGTTCGGCGTGCTTGAGACGGCTCTTGCAAGCGCCGTCAAGAAGGCCCAGTTCCCGGGTGAAGATGCTGACGTGCTCGTGCGCGTCGATCGCGCTACCGGGGATTGGACGGCCGTGCGCCGCTGGGTTGTCGTCAATGACGAGGCCGGTCTGCAGCAGCCTGATCGCGAAGAAATGTACTCCGACGTTGCCGACGACTATCCCGGCATCGCCGTGGGCGAATACATCGAAAAGCCGATCGAAAACATCAACACTTCGGGGCGCCGCTTTGCTCAGGACGCCAAGCAGGTCATTCTGCAGCGTCTGCGCGACGCCGAACGCGAACAGATCCTGTCCGAGTTCCTCGCTCGCGGTGAAAAGATCGTGAGCGGTCAGGTCAAGCGCGTGGAAAAGGAAGGCGTGCTCGTTGAAATCGGCCGCCTCGAAGCTCGTCTGCCCCGTTCGGAAATGATTCCTCGCGAAAACCTGCGCAACGGCGACCGCGTGCGTGCTTTCGTGCTGCGCGTCGACGAAACGACCAAGGGCAAGCAGGTCATCCTCTCGCGCGCCTGCCCGCAGTTCCTCAAGGAGCTGTTTGAGTTGGAAGTGCCGGAAATCGAAGAAGGCGTTGTGGAAATCAAGGCAGCGGCCCGCGATCCCGGCAGCCGTGCCAAGATTGCCGTGATGAGCCACGACAAGCGCGTCGAACCCGTGGGCACCTGCATCGGCATCCGCGGCTCGCGCGTCACTGCCGTGACCAACGAACTTGCAGGCGAACGCATTGACGTTGTGCACTGGGACGAAAACCCCGTGCAGTACATCGTCGAAGCCCTCAAGCCCGCCAAGGTTTCCAAGGTGCTCGCCGACGAAGACCTGCATTCGATGGACGTCACGGTCGACGAAGAAAACCTGGCGATTGCCATCGGTCGTGCCGGCCAGAACGTGCGTCTTGCCAGCGAACTGACCGGCTGGCAGATCAACATCATGACGGCCGAAGAAGCCACGCAGAAGCAGGAAGCTGAAATCGGTGCCGCCCGCGAAGAATTCGTAACCGAGCTCGACATGGACGCCGATGCGGCCACTGCGCTGATCGAAGCCGGCATCTACACGCTCGAAGAACTGGCCTACGTGCCCGAGCAGGAAATCGTCGATCTGGGTGTCTTTGATGCCGAGACGGTGGTGGAACTGCGCGAACGCGCCCGCCGCGTGCTTCTGATGCGTGCTCTGCAGCGTGAAGAAAATCTGCGCGCTGCCGATAAGAGTCTGGTCGAACTCGAAGGTATGGACAACGATCTGGCAAGCAGCCTCGTCGTGCACGACATCAAGTCGGCCGACCAACTTGCCGATCTCGATACCGAAGAACTTATGGAGATTACCGGCATCGACGAAGACCGTGCCCGCAATCTCATCATGGCCGCCCGCGCCCGCTGGACGGAAGAGTAA
Source organism: uncultured Sutterella sp. (assembly GCA_945834535.1). Classification (GTDB taxonomy): domain Bacteria; phylum Pseudomonadota; class Gammaproteobacteria; order Burkholderiales; family Burkholderiaceae_F; genus Duodenibacillus. The sequence continues at coordinate 2,574 of CAMAHM010000131.1, forward strand.
CCCCGAAGCGTTCTAGACGCATAAATAAGTCGCTGTGCGCACCGACCCTCGGGCAGTGCGCGTTGCGACGGGAGAAACACAACATATGGCAAACAATACGGTGATCGATTTTGCCGGCGAACTGAACGTTTCCGCCCAGACGCTTCTCAAGCAGCTTCAGGCTGCCGGGGTGAAGGTGGCTTCAGAGACCGATTCGATCAGCGACGCCGATAAAGCCAAGCTGCTCGATTCGTTGCGCCGTGATCCCATCAGCAAGCCGCGCAAGATTTCCGTGATGCGTCGTGAAACCACGACGATCCGTCAGAGCGACGGTCAGGGCTCGCGCTCGATCGAGGTCGAAGTGCGCCGCCGCCGCATCTTTACCAAGAATAAGGCGCTCGATGACGCCCGTGCGGCTCAGATTGCCGCTGCCAAGGCTCAGATCGAAGAGCAGGCCAAAGCCGAAGCCGATCGACGCGCTGCCGAGGAATCTGCGGCCAAGGAAGCCGCTGCCAGGGAGGCTGCAGCCCGCGAAGCTGCGGCCCGTGAAGCCGCTGCCCGTGAAGCCGCTGCCCGTGAAGCTGCGGCCCGCGAAGCGGCTGCCCGTGAAGCGGCGGCC
>CAMAHM010000132.1 GCA_945834535.1 uncultured Sutterella sp.
TGGAATCGTCCTCTATGCGGGCGATGTGGTCCGATCCGGTGGTCACGGCCTTTTTGCGCTTCCCATGTCGGCGATGTGGTCGGATTTTTCCCAGTGGGAAAGGCTTTGAGTGCCTAGCCCGGTGCGGTGATGTTGCGCGCCTGCATCAAAAACAGACGCAGGCTGCACCACAATGCCTCAAGGATGAATAACAGGAGGTCCCCATGGAAAGAATCCTTTTGGTGCTCGGCGACATCACGCGTTTGAAGGTCGACGCAGTGGTCAACTCGGCCAACCGTTCACTTGCAGGCGGAGGCGGCGTTGATCGGGCCATTCACATGGCCGCGGGCCACGATCTGCTTTTGGAGTGCCTGACGCTGGGCGGATGTGAGCCGGGCAATGCCAAAGTTACGGACGCCTACGAAATGCCCGCTCGGCGCATCATTCACGCTGTGGCACCGGCCTGGCTCGGGGGCGCCATGGGTGAAGTTGAGATTCTCGAGAAGGCCTATACGTCGGCTCTTGATATCGCCCAAAAAGAAGGCCTGCAATCGGTGGCGTTTCCGTGTCTGGGCCGCGGCATTCGGCGCTTTCCCGTAGACGAGGCGGCCGACGCGGCGCTCTCGGCGATCCTTCGCCACCCGTACCCGGGCCGCATCGTGCTGTGCTGCGCCACTCGAGAAGACTTCGACGCGTATCTGCGGCGGCTCGAAAACATGGCCCCCGAGGCGCCCCAACCGGTACCGAACAAAGACTAGATCGTCCCACTCGTTTGGGCCTCAGCCCATACTGAGTACGCCCCAACGATTCAAAGAGCCTGTCGCTTCAAAAGGTTCGTCGATCGGACGTCGGTTAGATCATCGGATCCGGCCCGAACTGCCTGCGCAACCAGCTGGAGAAAAACGTGTCGGAGATCGTCCACGCCAAAGAACCGTCTTGTTGCCGTTCCTGCGAGATGACGGAGCGGAAGGATTGGCCGGCCAAAGATTGGCAGATTGACTGCACGGAGCTTGCCGTCGGTCTGTGTTTTGTGAGGAACGCATCGTTCAGAGGTCCCAGGTCGTCCAAGAAAGTGCGCTTGAAACGCAGATGCTAAAAAGCCCGAGCAGCACGTGTCGGCAGCTCGGGCTCCGGATCTTGCGTCAGGCTTGCGGGAATCCTCGCAGAGGCCCGATCGGTCAGTCCTTCAGAAGTTCGGGTTCAGGCTGGCGGCCGAACCATTTGGCAAAGATTTTGGCAAATTCGCCGTTCTTCTTGATCGTGGTGAGGCCCCGGTTGATGCTCTTTAAGAGCTTCTTGTTGCCGCGCTTGACGGCAATGCCGAGGTCTTCCGTCGTCAGGGCAACGGGAAGCGCCTTCACCTTGCCGCGGCCGGCGGTCACGACATAGTAGTCGTTGGTCGGGATGTCGTTGATCACGGCGTCCACCCCCCTGTTGCGCAGCTCAAGATAGCACTCGGTGAGCTGATTGAAGACGCGCACCTTGGCTCCCTTGATCTGGCGGGCGGCGATTTCGCCCGTCGAGCCGATGGAGGCGGCAAGGCGCTTGCCTTCAAGGTCCTTGGCCTTGCGGATCGTCGTGTTGTCGGCGTTGACCACCACGCCGAGACCGGCGATGTAGTAGCGGTTGGAAAAGTCCACGCTCTTGGCGCGCTCGGGCGTGATCGTGATGTCGTTGATGGCAATGTCGATGTTGCCGGCCTTAAGCGCCGGAATGAGCCCGTCAAAGGCAAGGTTCTTCACTTGAACTTCAAAGCCTTCGGCCTTGCCGATTGCGCGGATGATGTCCACGTCGTAACCGACGTACTGACGCGTTTTGGAGTCCTGCGAACCAAAGGGCGGGTAGGTAGCGTCCATGCCCACCACGAGCTTGCGTTTTTCTTTGGCCCAGGCGGGCACGTTGGCCAGCGCGGCGGCGGCAATCGCGGCAGTTAGAAAGGTTCTCTTTTGCATGGTCTCACTCTCTTTCATGGTTCAATCAACAGTTCCCGTTTTTCTCGGGATCGTGGGATTGTACGGTGCCCGCGGCCGACTTTATTTTTCCTCCCCCCGGCGCGGCGAGGTATTACGACGCTCGTCAAAAGTGCTGCACGCAACAGCTTAAGCGGCGCTGCCTGCAGTTTGTTATTCTGCTGGCGCAACGCATTTTGGGAGACACCGTATGGCGCAGCATCTTTTGGCCGACAGCATTCGCAAAACCGGTTCCGTGGTGATCGACGGAGCCATGTCCACGGCGCTTGAAAAAGCAGGGTGCGACCTGAACGACAAGCTCTGGAGCGCCCGAGTGCTCATTGAAGAACCCGACAAGATTCGTCAGGTGCACGACGACTATTTTGAAGCGGGGGCCAACGTTGCCATCACGGCAAGCTACCAGGCGACCGAGGCAGGCTTTGCCGAACGTGGGATTGACGCCAAGGGCGCCTACGAGCTGATTGCCCGATCCGTCACGCTTGCCCGTGAGGCACGCGAGGCGTTTTTGGCTCGACACCCCGAAAAGGATCCCGCGAGCCTGTTGATTGCCGGCGCCGTCGGTCCGTACGGTGCCTACCTTGCCAACGGAGCCGAATACACGGGGGACTATCGCCTGACTGAGAGCGGGTACCGTCAATTCCACGGTCTGCGCATGCGGGCCCTTACAGAGGCGGGGGCCGACTTTTTGGGCGTGGAAACGCAGGCGCGGCTCGATGAAGTCAAAGTCATTCTGTCCATGCTCGAAGAGCTCGATATTGCCGCGTGGGTGACGTTTACTCTGAAGGACAGCGGGCATATTGCCGACGGTACCCCCATTGAAGAAGCGGCCGAGGTCTGCGGCAACCATCCCCTTGTGGATGCGATCGGCATCAACTGCGTCAGGCGCGAATGGGTGGCCGATGCCTTGCAAAGGATCGCCTCGGTGACCGATAAGCCCATGATCGCCTATCCCAATTCGGGGGAAACCTACGATCCGACGACCAAGACCTGGCACCACCCGACAAGCGGCCCGGGCTGGGGCGAGTACGTCACCAAGTGGAAGTCCATGGGGGCCGTGTGCCTCGGGGGGTGCTGCAGAACGCTTCCCTCTGACATCGTGCAGATCGCAGCTCTCTTGCAGGCGATGCCCAAAGAGGCGGATCGGTTCTGATGAGAGTCTGATTTGGGATAAATGCGTTCTAATGAGGCCGACTTTTGTCGAAACATGGTTGAT
>CAMAHM010000133.1 GCA_945834535.1 uncultured Sutterella sp.
TATCTGCTGTTGCGTCAGGCCCGAGGCTCAGCTGATTCCCCCGAGGTGCAACCTGAAAGTCGTGGAATGGCCGCATCTAATTATTGATTCTCAATTGATCTAACCGTTGAAATGATTGAAATTCCAACGGTTTTTTCTTGATTTGTTTTATGGTACTACGCTATAATATAGAATCATTAATGGAGATCGTCGTGCCCCGCCCTTTCACCGGAAAAACGCACACCGGCATTCGCCACATCACCCGTCCTAACGGGGATGTTTATGTCTATGAGCGTGTCACGCAGTACGACCCTCAGGCCAAAAAGACCCAAACACTTAAAACAACTTTGCTCGGAATTCTTGACCCCAAGACCGGGGAAGTCCGCCCAACTCGCAAGAAATCCCCCAAAAAAGAGGTTGTGCAGGCGCAGCGACAGCGCACCGGTGCGACAGACATCCTCAAGTGGGTCGCTGATCAAACAGGGATCTCCGACCATTTGCAGCAGAGCTTCGCAGCACCGATCGCGCAAAAGATCGACACCGTCGCCCGCTATCTCATCGCTACCGACGGCGCGCCGATGCCTCGCATCGAAGCCTGGCAGATCACGCATCCGACTCCCTATGCACCGGGTCTGAGCGAAGATGTTTACGGCAAGCTCTTCCATGACGTCGGACTCGATGAGGACGGGCAGCAGAAGTACTTCGCCAAGCGTGCGCAAAAGCTCAAGACGAATCCCTGCATTGCTTTTGATTCAACGACGATCTCGACCTACAGTCACAACCAAATTGAAGCCCGACAGGGGTTTAATAAAGACGCTGATGGTCTAAATACCATCAAGTTGCTGACGCTGTATTCGACAACCGACGGTCAACCGATTGCCTTTGCCAAACAGCCCGGCAACATTCCCGATGTCATCTCCATTCGGAACACCATCAAGCAAATCAAGTGCTTCGATGTCGTCAAGCCCGTTGTGGTGACGGACAACGGCTACTACAGCCAGAGCAATATGGCGGAGTTTGCGCGCAACAACATGAAGTTCCTGACCCTGGTTCGATCCAGCGTTTCCTGGGTGCGTGAAGAAATCGATCAGGCGCGCGAGGACCTTGGCAAACTCAAAGCAGTCTGTTCGTTTGATCGGACAGTGAGCTGTGTCACGCGCCGGCGTATGCACAAGCTTTCCATCGTGCGGCAACGCACTCGCGGCGACATTGCTGCCGGCGAAAAGGAGGCGTTCGAGAGACGTCTCTACGTTCATGTCATCTACAGCCGCGACAACATAGTTAAGGACGAGCAGAACCTCATCGAGGATCTCTTCGAACTCAAGCAACTCATTGAGAAGGGAGAGACATTGTCCGAGGCCGGTCAAAACAAGGCTGACAAGTATTTGGTGCTTTCACGGGGCGGCCGTGGCGGTCGGCTCAAGGTGGAGTTCAACGAGCAAGCTTTTGAAAAAGCCAAGAAATACTTCGGCTACTTTGTGCTTGTCTCCAACGAGGCCTTGGAGGCCGAAGAAGCGTTGCACCTTTATCGAGAGCGCGAAAAAATTGAAGAGATGTTTAACGTCCAAAAGAACTCGCTGGACGGCAAACGTCCTCGTGTTTGGTTTCCCGACAACCTTAAGGGGAGGCTTTTTTGCCAGTTCGTCGCTTTGGGTTACCACTGCTTCCTGACGCGGGCGATCAACAACGTCAAGGTCAAGCTTGGGCAAGATGCGGAAAACAAAACAGCTCAGGACATTGAGCTTGAAAGGAGCCTGAAGCGCTGGTTAGAAGCGCACTCGCTGATTCAAATTCTCGAATGGTTCGACTGTGTCGAGACGACAACCGTCAAGACCGAGAAGGGAACCCAGCGTTGGAGTACCGAGTCAATTCGTCGTGATGAACTTTTCCTCAAACTGCTTGGAATGCGCAGCTGAGGTTTCGTGGGCTCATTAGACGACTTTCAGGGTACAATTTCAGACCGATTTTCGAACGGATAACAATGAAAGCCGTAACCGCTTTTCCCACCTTTCAGCGGCAGAGAGCGCTTCCGCTCTGGAAGCTCCTTGCCGCAGACAATGCGCCTGCCGTCATTGCCATTCTCGCCGAACATCTTTATGAGGCGGATCACATGCGCGCGTCCGAATTTTTCGCGCGCGTGGAGAAGAGCCTTGAAGAGCTTCGCGCGATCGGCACCGACATGCCGTCAACCGCCCGCGAATACGTGGCCCAGTGGCTTGCCGCCGGTCTCCTTGAACGTACGCTTCCCAAAGAGAGCGACGAAGAAGTCTATTCGCTCACTGCCGCCTCCGCCGAAGCCGTCCGCTTCGTGACCGGTATGGGCCGCCCGCGTCCCGAAGCCACTGAATCCCGTCTTGCACTTGTCATGCAGGCGCTTTCCAAACTCGAAGAGGATACGGATGCCGACGGCGAACGCCGTGCGCGACGTTTGAAAGAAGAACGGCATCGGCTGCTACTCGAAATCGAAGCGCTCGAAAGCGGGAAAGTGACCGTGCTCGACCGCGACACGTCGCTCGAGCGCGTACGCGAAATTCTGAGTCTTTTTGAAGGGCTCGTCGGTGACTTCCATCGCGTCAAAGAGCAGTTTGAAGAACTCCACAGCGATTTGCGCCGGCAGATTATGAGCAGCGAGGTGACACGCGGCGCGGTGCTCGAAGATATCTTTGCCGGCATGGACCTTATCCGATCGAGCGCCGCCGGCCGAACCTTTTTTGCCTTCTGGCGGCTTCTCAACGATCCCGAACAGACGGCCCGCCTCGAAGAGGCGATTGATGCCGTTCTCGCGCGAGACTTTGCGGGCGACATGACCGCCGAAGAGCGCCGTGCGCTGCGTTTCCTGCGCCGCAGCCTCCTGGACAAGGGCAGCGATGTGCAGGAAACCACGCGTCGCCTGGCACACGGCCTTCGCTGTTTCGTCGAAAGCCGTCAGTATCTGGAAGAGCACCGTCTCAACCGTCTGATTGCCGAAGCAATGCGCGCCGGCATGGATGCCGCGGCGCAATGCAATGCCGTGACGCAGACCGGGATTTCGCTTTCGCACACGGGCTTTACGCCGGAGTCGGTCTCGCAGCTCCAGTTTTATGACCCGTACGAGCAGGGACTGCCGCCGCCCCTCGAAGACGGGACG
>CAMAHM010000134.1 GCA_945834535.1 uncultured Sutterella sp.
ACGCGCAGCTTGCGATAGATGTTGTTGCGGTGTCCCTGCACCGTGTGCTCGGACAGACCCTAGCGTTCGGCAATGCTTTTATTGACAACGCCCGCTAAAAGAAGCTGCGTGATGGTCTTTTCGCGCGGACTCATCTCCTCAAACACCTGATTGACGGCTCCGGGCGTCAAGCGTCCCGAAAGCTGCGCGAGGTGGATGCGTGAGGCTGAGACAACGGCCGGTTCAAGCGTTGCCATATCGACGGGCTTTTTGAGAAAGCCCAACGCCCCCATTTTGAGGGTATGCACTGCCGTGTCGACGTCGGCGTGCCCCGTGATGAAGATGATCGGCAGCCGGTTGTGGTTCTGCTTCATGTAGCATTGCAACTCCACTCCCGACATGTCGGGCATGCGAATGTCCAGCAAAAGACATCCCGGCACGGTCGGAGCGTCGGCCGACAAAAAGGCACGGGCCGACTCGTAGCTGGCCGAGCGCCAACCGTGGCAGGTGAGCATAAAGGAGAGTGACTCGCGCACCATGGCGTCGTCGTCGACGATGCGGATGAGAACCTTTTGTTTGAGATCTTCGTTCATTCGGCTGTTTCGGCTGGGTTGAGGGTAACGACGGCCCGCAGGCCGCCTTGGGCGCGTCGCTCAAAGGCAATGTGGCCGCCGCTGGCTTCGGCAAGGGCAAGAGCGATGGGAACGCCCAGCCCCGTGCCCGTCGTTTTTGTCGTGATAAGGGGCGTCGTCAGACGCAGATACGCCGCCTCATCAAGGACAAGGCCGCTGTTTTCGATCGTGACACAGGCCCTGTCGTCCGTTTGCTCGGCGGTGAGGCGCACCTGCGCGGGGGCGTGGCCTTCCTGCGCGGCTTCCACTGCATTTTTGATGAGATTGTGGAACAAAATCTCGGCTTCGAGCGGATCGGCCTGCACGGCAAGATGTTCGACGCCCGAGATCGTCACATGGGTGACCGAGAGGAGCTTGGCGTTCACACCCTGCACGGCCGACTGCAGACAGCTCTGCAGATCGACGGCGCTGTCGCACTTTTCTCAGAGAGTTGCGACGGCCCGTTTTTTTTACCGAAATTGAATATGACTCATACGCTATAATATCGCATATTCATTCTTTTTTACTACAATGAATTTTGCTACTCACACCTCGGCCATGGTTTTTTGGAGAAAGGAGCATGGCCTGTCGCAAACCGAAGTTGCGCAAGCAATGTCCACGACTCAATCGGCAGTTGCGCGTCTCGAAAAACGTTTGCTTACAGGAGCAGACGTTACCTTATCTGCTCTTGAGCGATATGCGGGAGCAATCGGCTTGAGTATTGAATTGACACTTACGCCGATCAAGCAGCGATACGGAATTTTTCCTAGTGCTGAAGCAGCAATTGCGGCTGCTGTCCATACATCGGCATGCGAAGGCCGAACGGTTCCTGCTAATGAAGTCGAAGATCTATGGAAAATAGTTCGAGGCAAAATTTCCAGACAAGATCTGATCAAGAAATATGTCGCCGAAGCTCTCGCAAAGCAGGAGGCGCGCGACCGTGTTTGATAAGTACGACTACAAATACGATTCTTTGGAGGATCCTTATGTCTATCCTGGCACCCGGATATTGCGAAACAAATTCGGGATCAAACATCAGGACCTGCTATCCGAATTAGAGAGTCAAATCACAGACTCTAAGTTTGTCAAATCGAAGCAAGGCGATGACGATATTCCGACAGGGAATTTCGATCTTAAGCACCTTCAGGCTGTCCATCAGTATCTTTTCGGCGAGCTTTACGATTGGGCTGGAGAGATTCGCAAACAAGGCTTCATCAGCAAGGGGCAATCCGTCTTCTGCTTTGCTTCTATGATCGAATCGTATGCCCGCGGGATCTTTAGCAAAATGCATCGAGAGGATTTCTCCGAAATGGATGTTAAGCAGTGCGCCTGTAGATTGGCCTACTACTTGTCGGAAGTTAACGCACTGCACCCGTTTCGTGAGGGCAACGGTCGAGCTACACGCCTGTTCTTCCAGATCTTTGCCGACCAACACGGATGGGACTTGTCTTTTGAAAAGATTGCCCATGTAGCGTTGGTCGAAGCGATGATCGAAAGCATGAACGGATCCTTGGTTCCGTTAAGCGAGCTACTGGAGAAATGTCTGTCGCGACGAATAAGTACATAACTATCGGCGACTTTGCAATGTCACTGGGTGCCTCACGTTCGCGCCGAAGAAGAAGTACTGGGCGTCGGCGATACTGACCTCGTTTTGCGGCCGAACAAGGACTCGACTGACATTGTCGGCAGGCTGATTGTGTTTAAGTGCCTCAAGAAGTCGAAAGCAAAGCAGTCGGCAATTGACGCGAAGACCGCCGAGGCCGAGGCGCAACTTAACCGCTATGCCGCAGCCGTGTTCTCAGACACCGAGCTCGAAGTCCTGAAGGTTGTCTGAGTTCAAGTCTCGGCGGGAGACTGCAACATTCGAGTTCGGGCGGCTTGATTATCTGCAGCAGGCTTTATGCGTGCCGAGGTTTGTCCGCAGGCAGCCAAAAAGCGGCCGCACCGATGAGCGGGAGCGTCGATGTCACCGCCAGCATGGACTGCAATCCCCATTGGTCCGCGGCAAGACCGAATGCTGCGGTAGCAAGGCCGCCCATGCCGAAGCTAAGACCGAAGAAGAGCCCGGCGAGCAGCCCCACGTGCGTCGGCGCTGCATCGATCGCACACACCAAAATGGCCGAAAAAGCCGAACTTGTGATGAAGGCAACCAAGAGTGCCAACACAATGACGCCCGAGACCTGCATCCATGGCAGAGCCAGCGCAAACGGGGCGGCCCCGAGGATCGAGACCAAAATCACCGCGCGAGGACCGAACCGGTCGGTCAATGGCCCCCCGGCGACGGTGCCCAACGCGCACATCGCAAGAAACCCGAAGAGCGCGTATTGGGCACCCGCCATGTCCATGCCGAAGTTGTCGATCAAATAGAACGTGAAAAAGTTCTGCAGCGTGCACACGTAGGCCTGCTTTGAAAACATCAGGAGCATGAGCAGGCTTAAGAGCCCAATCAATGAACGTAGGCTCTTGCCTGTCGGATTTGCGCAGCCAATGTTGCAGGGCGATCGCACGGGTG
>CAMAHM010000135.1 GCA_945834535.1 uncultured Sutterella sp.
GCTTTCGATACAATAGCCCTTCGGTCGGACACCGCTGTTGGCGGGCGTTCGCTTTCTGACGAGGGCTTTTCATGACACCATCCTGCGACTACACACTTGAAACCGTTCGCATCATCATCGTCACCGGCCTGTCGGGGTCGGGCAAGTCGATCGCCGTGCGTCAGCTCGAAGACAGCGGCTACTACTGCGTCGACAACCTGCCGATCGGCTTTCTTGTTTCCGTCGTCCAAAGCCTGGCCGAACACGGCCACACGCGCATTGCCGTGTCGGTGGACGCCCGCAGCCAGGTCAACATCTCCGACGCAGGCAACGCCATCGAGGCCCTCAAGACGCGGGGGTGCGACGTGCGCATGCTGTTTCTGACGGCCTCCACCCCCGAACTTGTGCAGCGGTTTTCCGAAACGCGTCGCCGCCATCCGCTGACGCTGCCGCGCCCCGACGGCACGGCCAATATGACGCTCGCAGAAGCCATTGCCCTTGAGCGCGACAAGCTCGCGCCCGCTGCCGAACTCGGACACGTGATCGATACGACGGGACTTGCGGCCAACACGCTGCGCAACTGGGTGCGGCAGTTTTCCGAAGCCGAGCAGTCGATGATGACGCTCGCCTTTGAGAGCTTTGCGTTTAAGCACGGTCTGCCGGTTGTTGCAGACCTCGTCTTTGACGTGCGCAACCTCCCCAATCCCTACTATGACAAGGCTCTGCGGCCCCTCACAGGGCTCGACGCGCCCATCATCAAGTATCTGGACAATCTGCCCATCGTGCAGGATATGGTGGACGATATTGCGCGCTTTATCGAGCGCTGGCTCCCCTCCTATGAGGCGCAGAACCGCCACTATCTGACCGTAGCCATTGGCTGCACGGGCGGCCAGCACCGCAGCGTCTACGTGGCCCAGGCCCTTGCCAAGCGCTTTGCCGGCAAAACGGTGACCGTGCTGCGGCACCGACAGCTCTCGCGCATGGGCCTCGGAGTGAGCACCGAACAGACCCTTTAGCCGTTAGACGCGCTTGAAAAGCCCGGCCTCGAGCTCTTCGAGCGTACGACGCACGGGCGCAGGAAGCGCGAGCTGGGCGCGTTCCCCCACGAGCACCCAGCGACGCGGTGCTCCTTCGGGCCCCTTTTCGGGTGCATCGGGCTTTTTGCAGAACGCCCGCATGAAGTCGGGCTTATTGGGAACGACAACGCGCACGGTGAGCTTGATGTGCGTGAGTTCATGCGTAAATTGGGCCACCGTGTGAAAGTGCGCGGCCGCAAGACTCTCTTCAATCTCAGGCAGACACCACAGGGCCGGCCAAATATCCGTCTCACCCCGTCGCACGAAAAGCGTCCGCTCCCCGTCCGTCAGCAGCGCGAGCACCATGGTTCGTGCGCGCTTGGCGCGTCGCACCCTTTTGACGGGGCGCTCAAGCGCTGTGCCTGCGGCGCAGGCCGCGCACATCGCCCGCAACGGGCACGCGTCACACGCGGGAGACGTGCGCGTACACACCGTCGCCCCCAAATCCATCACAGCCTGGTTGTAGACGCCGGGCTCATCCGTTTGCATCAGAAAGCGTGCTGCATGCCAGAGCGCCTTGGTGCCCTGCGTGTCGTCGACTTCAAAGGGAAGGTTGAGCACGCGCGCCAAAAGCCGCATCACGTTGCCGTCCACAACGGGTGCGCAGACTCCGAAACAAAAGGACGCGATCGCATTGGCTGTACTCAGCCCCACGCCGGGAAGCTCGGCAAGCGCCTCGGGCGTTGTCGGAAACACGCCCCCGAAATCGTCGACGATTTTGCGCGCGGCCGCATGCAGGTGCCGCGCACGCCGGTAGTAGCCGAGCCCCTGCCAAAGCTCCATCACAGCGTCTTCGTCGGCCTTGGCGAGATCTTCGAGCGTTGGAAAGCGCCGGACGAATCGCGTGAAATAGTCTTCGACCACCGCCACCTGCGTCTGCTGCAGCATGATTTCACTCAACCACCGCCGATAGGGATCGGTCACCTGCCACGCAAGATGCTGTCGGCCGTGCGTCTTTTGCCAGTCGGTGAGCGTGCGGGAAAATAAAGCCGCATCCACGCCCGAAGCCGCAAGCCTTGCCAGACTCTCCTCGGTCACTGTCATCGGTGTCGTTGCCGAAGCTTCAATCGTGCGTTTACGCGCCATGGGTCAATTCCTTGCTGGTGTTCTTAATGTTGGCAGTGCGGGCAGAAAAACGTCGAGCGAGCGCCCTGCACGATGCGCCGCACAAGCGTGCCGCACTGCCGGCACGGCAGCCCCTCGCGGCCGTAAACGTTGGTTTGCAGCGCAAAATAGCCGTCCGCTCCGTCGGGCCCGTGAAAGTCCCTGAGGGTTGAACCTCCGGCGGCAATCGCCTTTTCAAGCGTTTCACGCACGGCCGCAAGAAGTCGGGCGGCCCGTGCGGCGCTGATCCTGTCGGCCCGACGCCGGGGATCGATACCGGCCAGAAACAGGCTCTCAGAAGCATAGATGTTGCCGCAACCGACGACAATGCGCCCTGCAAGAAGCGCTTCCTTCACGGGGCGCCGCGTCGCTTTGAGAGCTGCGGCAAAACGCTCGGGCGTCAAGGCTGCATCCCAGGGCTCGGGGCCAAGTTCAGAAAGGGGCTTTTGTTCGAGAGGCTCCCCCTCGACAAAGACAAAGTCGGAAAACTTTCTGGGGTCGGTCAGGCGCACCGTAACGGGCGGCTTCCCCTCAGCGCTCTCAAGCACCCAGTCGATATGTTCGTGCCGCCCGGGCGCAGGGGGCGTCTGCGGCCACACCCGCCAGTAGCCGCTCATGCCAAGGTGCGACACCACGGCCCCAAGGGGCTTGCCCGCGTCATCCGCAAGGCGCCAGATAAGGTATTTGCCGCGCCTCTCAAGGCGCGTGATGCGGCTGCCTGCCAGGCGCTCCAACTGCCCGCGATCGAGGGGACTGCGCAGTTTTTCGGTGCGCACCACAATTTCGCGCACGCGGGCCCCTTCGACATAAGGCGCCAGACCTTTGCGCGTCACTTCCACTTCGGGCAATTCAGGCATATTTTTGTCTGTTCAATAAAACCTATTCAAAGTTACACACTTTGGGGTTTCATTGACTTATCC
>CAMAHM010000136.1 GCA_945834535.1 uncultured Sutterella sp.
GGCTGTCTGTTTGCTCGAACATTAATAGCTCTTGTTTCGCTGAATTTGGCACATCAGCCATAATGAAAATATCCACCTCTATTGATACGTACCGGATCCAGGTGCCCTCATGGTCACCTTGAGCGCGGCCTTTGTACGGGCTTGTACGGGCCTTCCCTCAACTGACTCAAAACGGCAGCCCGTTCAGGCTGTCCAACTTTCGACGAAATGCTTCGGCCGAGGCACAAGCCTTGTCATAGTGCAGCGAACAGGCTTTGTTCAAAAGTTCCAACGCGTAGAGTTTTTCGTCCTGTCCGTAACCCGTTGTTTTGTCCAACTGTATGGCGGCATTGAAACAAGCCTGCCCTTTACCTAAGTCGCACGCCTTGAGGAAAAGCTTGTAACTCGTCGCTTGGTCCAAAGCGACGCCGTCGCCGGTCGCAAATAGGATGCCCAAGTCCAGACAGGCATCGCCGTCGTGAAGGTCGCAGGCCCGTTGATAATGGGTCAAACTCTTTTGCGGATTGTTTTCTCTGTGGTAGAGGTAGCCCAACGTACGACAGGTCACGCGGTCCCCGAGTTGGCATCCTTTCTCCAAGTACTCCTTGAACTTCGTCTTGTCTTCCGGAACACCGATGCCGTCGCGGTAGGACACCGCCAAAAAAAGGCAAGGTGCGGCTACCCCATAGGTACAGGACTTGTCGAGATAATCGAATTTTTTCTCAGGCGGGAGCGAGGTGATTTGACCGTTATGCATAAGATCGGCGGCCATGGCACACGAAACGCCGTCTTTGAGTGCGCATCCTTTGTCGAACCAATCTTTCGAACGTTCGAAATTTTGCGGCACGCTTCGGCCCAAGCCGTAGATGTCGCCTAGAAAGCGGCAGGCCTCCGCTTCACCGTCTTGGCACGCTTGGCGACCCGCATTGATTGCAATTTCGTCCAACTCCGAAGGGGGCTGAATCGAGGCGATAGGCCAAAAGCTTTTATAGAGCTGAGTGCAGGACTTTGCGATTCCAAGCTTGCAGGCTTTGTCGAGGAAACGCAGCGTCAAAATCGGTTCTGGGTTGACATCAAACACATCGTAGTAACTGGCAATGGCCGCACACGACTGACCGTCGTTCTTTTCGCAACCGCGCTTGAAGTAGTCGGCGGCTTTCTCGAAATCGACGGCCTGATACGCGGAGCCTTTGGCGTAGACGCTGCCGAGTTCAAAGCAGGCGCGACCATCTCCCTTGTCGCACAGATCATCCATCGTAAAGGCGTGCGCATAACTGCAGAGGCCCAAAGAAAGGATCGACAAACCAAGGGCAAAGTGTTTGATATTGGCCATGGCGGCCTTCTCCCAAGAATGATGTTTTTATAGGTTTTGCGGTGGAGACATTAGCACGAGGGTGACGCAGCTTCTCCGTTTTTGCGCGCGGTGCTTCCGACCATGGACCTTTTCTGTGCCTTCACGGCAACAAACACGGAAAAGCACCATCCAGCATTTGTGGTTTTGTGGTATTGTGCTTTTGAGGTTTTAAGGTTTTGGGTTCTTGAGGTTTTGAGGCTTTGATGGAAACCACAAGACCACAAAATAACATTTGCACATTTTTGTTCAACGATGAAGACCATCAGTGTTCTCAATCAGAAGGGCGGCGTCGGCAAGACGACCATCTCGGTCAATCTCGCTGCGGCATTGAGCCGTAAGGGCAAGAGCGTCCTGCTTCTGGACTGTGATCCCCAGGCCTCGGCGCTTGACTGGGCCAACGCTCGAGGTGAGGTCGAGCAGCTTTTTCCCGTGGTGGGCTGTCCCAAGCCGACGGTGCACAAAGTGGTCGGCGACATTGCTCGCGACAAGGACTTCGTTGTGATTGACGGCGCGCCGCGCGTCACGGATCTGTCGCGCTCGTGCATCATGGCCAGCGACCTTGTTCTCATCCCCGTGCAACCCAGCCCATATGACATTTGGGCAAGCGAGGAGATCGTCAATCTGATTAAGGAAGCGATGATCTACAAGCCGGGTCTTCAAGCGGCCTTTGTCATCACGCGACGCATCCCCAATACCGCCATCGGCCGGGATGTGGCATCTGCCCTTGAGACATTTGAGCTACCGATTCTTGAAAGCACCATTGCCCAAAGAGTCATTTATGCCGAATCGGCCTCCGTCGGTCTCTCGGTTCAGGAACAGGACAAAAAGAGCGCCGCAGCGCAGGAAGTCAACGCACTTACGCAAGAAGTTCTCAGCATTTTGAAGGAGTAAACATCATGGCCACGAAGACGATCAATCTCGGTCGACGCACTGAAAAACCGGCGCAGCCCTCGGCTGACGCATGGGTTGCGCAAGGTGCCGAAACCACCGCTAAGTCGCTCGAAGCCAAAGGGGCTGTGAAGCGCATCTCGGTCGACATTCCCCTCGAAATGCACCGCAAGCTAATGATCTACTGTGTGACCAACGACACGAAGATAACGGAAGTGGTCCGCGGTTTGATCGAGCGGGAGCTTGCGGACAAGTAATCGGTCCGGCAACAGGGCTCCCGACCATCAATCCAGTCCATTGAGGTTAGAGCCATGAACAAACATCAACTTTCTCAGGCGCTCGCCGAGCGTCTTGGTTGCGCGCGTGTCGACGCGCTCCGATTTGTCGACGCCTTTACGGACGTCGTCATGCAGGAGTGCGCGGCAGGGGGCAGTGTGCGCCTTGTCGGTTTCGGGACGTTCCGCACCAAAGTGCAGAGCGCCCGCACGGCACGCAATCCCAAAACGGGGGAGCCGATTGCGGTTCCAAAGCGCAGCGTGCCGCACTTTGCGGCGGGCGAAATTTTCAAGTCGACCGTGGCTTAAGGCAGGAGGACAGCATGCGTATGTACTGTGCTCCGAGTTCGAGTTATCGCGCGGCCTGCATTCAGCGATTTGGTCGCGAGACGATTGAAGCGTACGAGGCCAAGACCACTAAATACGTCTGCTACGACGTGTTGGGAATGGTGGCCGACTGCATCGTCTGGCTTTGCGAGGCTATCGAAAACTGGCGCAATCCCCCTTGGGCAACGCCCGAAGTCCGCGCCAAGATTCGCCGTCATGCGGCGCGGCGTGC
>CAMAHM010000137.1 GCA_945834535.1 uncultured Sutterella sp.
CGTGTTGGCTTGTCCACAAAAAAAAAGAGTGTCCCGTTTCCCGTTGACACGGTCATGAGGACACTCCCACAGAGCTGATTTCGTCGAGAGGCCGAGCGCAGTTTTCGCGCAACCGGCCTCCGATTCAGGTTTCGAACGATGTTTAGAAGCGGAAGTCGCGTTCGCCCTCTTCGATGCGCTTTAAACGCTTGATCGACGCAAGGCGCACCTTTTCGTGTGTGATCTTGGGCAGTTCGTTTTCAATCACGCGTTCGCCGGCCGCCTTGCAGGCGGGGCTGGCGTAGTCGCACAGGTATTCCTTGATCGTCATCACGGCGTTGGCCTGACAGTACATGGCGATTTCGCCCGTCTTGGCGTATTCCATGAAACGATCGCCCGTGCGGCCGGCTCGATAGCACGCCGTGCAGAAACTCGGCAGATAGTGGTTTTCAAGCAGCCAGTGAATGACTTCGTCGAGCGAACGGCGGTCGGACGTATCAAACTGCGCGGTGTTTTCGATGTCGCGGATGTCCTTAATCGTGTAGCCGCCCACGGAAGTACGGGAGCCGCCCGAAATCTGGCTCACGCCGAGCTTAAGAGCTTCGGCGCGCACGCGGGCGCTTTCACGAGTACTCATGATCATGCCCGTGTAGGGCACGGCCAGACGAATAAGGGCCACGATCTTCAAAAACACGTCGTCGGGAACGGCGTTCGAGAAGGTTGATGGATCAATGTCGTCGGCCGGGCAGATACGGGGCACCGAAATCGTGTGGGGACCGACGCCGTGCACGGCTTCAAGGTGTTCGGCGTGCATCAGCAGGCCGATAAGATCGTAGCGATAGAGATTCAGGCCAAAGAGCACCCCGAGACCAACGTCGTCGATGCCGCCCTGCATGGCGCGGTCGTGCGCCTCGGTATGGTAGGCGTAGTCCGACTTGGGTCCCTTCGGATGGAGTTCTTCGTAGGTCTTCTTGTGGTACGTTTCCTGGAAAAGCTGATACGTGCCGATTTCGGCTTCGTGGAGCTTTTTGTAGTTTTCAACGGTCGTTGCGGCGATGTTGATGTTCACGCGGCGGATGGCGCCGTTCTTGTGCTTGATCGAGTAGATCGTCTTGATCGACTCGAGAATGTATTCGATCGGATTTTCCTTGGGATGTTCGCCCGCTTCAAGCAAAAGACGCTTGTGGCCCATGTCCTGCAGCGCGATCACTTCGCGACGGATTTCGTCCTGCGAGAGCTTCTTGCGGATGATGTGCTTATTTTTGGCGTGATACGGGCAGTACGTGCAGCTGTTGATGCAGTGATTGGAGAGGTACAGCGGCGCAAAGAGAACGATGCGCTGGCCGTAGATGTGTTCCTTGACCTTGATCGCCGTCGAAAGGATCTTTTCGTTGACGTCAGGCAGATCGCAGGCCATCAGGACGGCGCACTCGCGGTGCGTCATGCCCTTGAAGGCCATAGCCTTGGCAAGAATGCTGTCAATGAGTTCACGGTCGTGCTTGTGTTCTTCGCCGTAGGCAAGAGAAGCTTGGATTTCTTCATCGTTGATGAAGTCTTCTGCCTTCATGGAACGCGGATCGTACATCGTATGCAACTCCAATCGTTGGGTCGTGTTTTGGAATGAATTCCCTTTCGGGGATCGGCGACAGAGCCGCCGAAACAGTGTCTTGACGGCAAAAGCCGACCGGGGTTTCCGATCGGCTTTTACTTTTTTACCCTCATACAACAATCCTCATCCTGCAGTGGGGGGGGGCCGATGATCGGCGAACCGTCTCTTGCTCACCGCATCCTTGGTACCTCACTGCAGGGATCCGTCGGATGTCTTGACCGACATTCTGCAGAATTTGATATATTTCGTAAAGTGCAAATATTGATTCTTGTGTTGCTATTTTTGCAACCGTGTAAATTTTCGCTCGTCTGCTCCTATGGAACTCAAAAGCAAATCCGTAAAACTCTTTTGTTCAGTCGTGGAGACGGGAAGCCTGCTTGCGGCCGCCAATCAGAATGCGCTTTCTCCTTCGGCGGCAAGCCGCGTCATCAGTCAACTCGAAGAGCGCATCGGCATGGCTCTCTTTAAGCGCGACGGCAAGGCGCTCACTCTCACGGACGACGGGATGGAGTTTTACCGCGTCGCGAGCGAATCGATGCGCGCCTGGCGGGAATTGGAAGATTTTTCCCAGCAACGACGTTTGCAAAAAAAGCAACTGCGCATTGCCGTGTTGTCACGACACTGCTCAGACGTCATCATTCCCGGCGTCGTCAAGATTTTGAAACGCCATCAAAAAAGCCTGCGCGTCACGATGGACGTGCACTCAGCGCGCGACATCTACTACACGAAGTATTCCCACCCCTTTGACGTGGGATTTGGAACGCTCCTTTCCACGCACGACGACTTGGAAAAGATCGCTCTGGCGCACCTGCCGTTTCGGCTTGTGGTTCCCGAAGACCACCGTCTTGCGGGGCGCGAACGCGTCACCAAAAGCGACTACGCAGACTGCGAATTCGTGATTCTTTCGCGCGACACCCTTGAAGAAAAGACCGCTCAGCAGCTCATGCCCGAAGGCATGAGCAATGTGAGTGCCGAGGTCTCGAGCACACAGGTGGCGCTGCGTTTTGTCAAACGCGGTGTGGGGGTGCATCTGACGGACGCCCTGGCAGCCCGAAGTGTTTCCGCGGACTGCCGCGCCATTCCCGTCGAAGACGCCCTCACGATTCCCTTTTACGTCTTCTGGCCTAAAACGGGAAGCGAGCCGCGCCCTGAAGTTGTCGAATGCGTGACGGAAATCTGCGCCCGCATCCACAACGTCGGCATCGCACTCACGGACGAAGGCAGTCGCTTTCTCGCGCTTGAGAGCGGGCATTGACCGACGCTCGAAGCGTCACTCCCCGAGCGGGCGCCGGCATACTTCGTCACGCACGCCGTAGCAGTAGTCGTCAAACACTTCGGCCGTTGTGGGCAGTACCCAGCGCCCGTCGGCGTCCTTGTGACTCGTTTCCTTAAGGCGCCAGGCCATGGCGCCAAGCGTCCA
>CAMAHM010000138.1 GCA_945834535.1 uncultured Sutterella sp.
TTACGAAGAATGTCGGTGGGACCTACGATATCTTGGTGATCTCCGGCGAAAACGTTTCCAAAGGAATTGTGAGCAGAATCGAAAGCACCGGCAGCGCCACACCCAATTCAACCCGAGAGGTGACGGTCCGATACGAAGACGGCCGTTACAAGTACTAAGCGAATTTTTAATGACATCGAAAAAGCCGCGTCCCAAAAGGCGCGGCGTTTGCCTTCCTACCCGCCCTACTTCAGAGCGCTCAACGCATAGTCAAGGACCGACATCTCTCCGCGCAGGACGGACACGACGTCGATTTTCTCGGCTTCCCTGATTTCTGCAGGAGTGCATCCCAAGGCATCGCGCTCGGCCTTGGCGTCACGCTTGCCCTGCGGTGCCTCCATGGCAACGGTCAGCACGGCGTAGCGCAGTGCGCGACGCGAGACGTCATTCCCCTCTTTGCTTTTTCCGATGCAGTCGGACAGCCCGAAAGCCGCCTCCTTGTTGCCTTCACGCACGGCCGCCCCAAACAGTTTGCAGGCCGCTTCAACGCTGGCGGCATCCTTTTGCGCCAAAAGAACGTGTGCCTGCGCAAGCTCTGCGGCTCCGGGAGCGGGCTTGGGAGCAAACTGCTCCCAAAGAGCATAGGCAAAAAACATGGCCACGCCGACGACGGCGAGTTTGTTGAGATTCTTGTCCTGAGCGTTCATGAAAAAAACGAGCCTTCTTGATTGATACGGGCCAATGATACTGCGCCCAAATCGCGGGGCAACACTTTTGCGGGGGTACAATAGCCCATATGCCGAGCAGAGAGCCCCTATGGACGATCGGCATACAGCAGCTGCGTCAGGGTATCGCCTCACTCGGGGGCGGTTGAGAAAGACCTGTAGAACCTGATCCAATTCATATTGGCGGAGGGAACGCAAGCCTTAAGGGCGAACTGCAATCGCTCCTTAAGGCCCACGAAACTTTTCCGCCACTGATTCGAGTTTCAAAATGACGGAAAAGACGATCGCCATTCGCGTTGAGCCCAGTCCCACGGCCGACGTTGTTCCCACCCAAGACACCATGATCGCATCGACCGGGCTGCTGCCCGGCTCAAGGCGCATCTACGTCACGGGCTCGCGAGACGACATTCGCGTGCCCATGCGCGCCATCGATCAGGATGAAACGCTCCTTCCCGACGGCAGCAGAGAGATCAATCCCCCGATTTTCGTTTATGACACGGCGGGCGACTTCGGGGATCCGGAAAAGACCGTGGATATCCGCCGAGGGCTCAATCGCCTTCGTGAAAACTGGATTCTCGAGCGCGGGGACACCGAAGAGCTTGAATGCCTGACGAGTCAATACGGTCGCGCCAGATTGGCGGACAAGCGCCTTGACGCCGTGCGCTTTCCCGGATGCGCCAAGCCGCGTCGAGCCAAGGCGGGGTGCAACGTCTCGCAGATGCACTACGCCCGCGCCGGCATTGTGACGCCGGAAATGGAATTTGCCGCCATCCGTGAAAACTGCAACCGCGCGGCGTACGTGGAAAGTCTCAAAGCGCTCGACAAGCGCACGCAGCGCATGCTGCTCGGGCAGCACGCGGGCCGAAGCTTTGAAGCGCAGATGCCCGAAACCGTCACGGGCGAATTCGTGCGGCAGGAAATTGCCGCCGGCCGGGCCATTTTGCCCGCCAACGTCAACCATCCCGAATGCGAACCGATGGTGATCGGGCGCAGTTTTCTGACCAAGATCAACGCCAACATCGGCAACAGTGCCGTGAGCAGCGGCATTGCCGAGGAAGTCGAGAAGCTTTTGTGGGCTACGCGCTGGGGTGCGGACACGGTGATGGACCTTTCCACCGGCAAGGCCATTCACGAAACGCGTGAGTGGATTGTGCGCAATTCAGCCGTGCCGATCGGCACCGTGCCGCTTTATCAGGCTCTCGAAAAGGTCGACGGCAAGACGACGGACCTCACGTGGGAAATTTACCGCGACACGCTGATCGAACAGGCCGAACAGGGCGTCGACTATTTCACGATTCATGCAGGGGTGCGCCTTGCATACATCCCCAAGACGATCGACCGTCTGACAGGGATCGTGTCGCGCGGGGGCTCCATTATGGCCGGCTGGTGCATCGCGCACCACAGCGAAAATTTCCTCTACACGCATTTTGAGGAGATCTGCGAAATTCTGGCGCGCTACGACGTAGCGGTCAGTTTGGGGGACGGTCTGCGACCGGGCTCGATTTACGACGCCTGCGACGAAGCGCAGATGGCCGAATTAAAGACCTTGGGGGAACTCACGCGCATTGCCCACAGACATGACGTACAGGTGATCATCGAGGGGCCCGGGCACGTTCCCATGCAGCGCGTGATGGAAAACGTCGAAGCCGAATTGATTGATTGTGACGAAGCGCCCTTCTACACCCTGGGCCCGCTCGTCATGGACGTCGCCCCGGGGTACGACCACATCACGAGCGCGATCGGCGCCTCTATCATCGGTTGGCGCGGCACGGCCATGCTCTGCTACGTCACCCCGAAGGAGCATTTGGGCCTGCCCGATAAGAACGATGTCAAGGACGGCATCATCACCTACAAGATTGCGGCGCACGCGGCCGACCTTGCCAAGGGGCTTGCCGGGGCACAGATTCGAGACAACGCTCTTTCCAAGGCCCGTTTTGAATTTCGGTGGGAGGACCAGTTCAATCTGGGCTTTGATCCGGAAAAAGCCCGCAGCATGCACGACGAGACCCTTCCCAAGCAGTCGATGAAGCAGGCGCACTTTTGCAGCATGTGCGGTCCGAAGTTCTGCTCGATGCGCATCACTGAAGACGTGCGCAAGTGGGCGGCCGAAAAAGGAATGACCGCCGAGGAGGCTTTGGACGCCGGCATGCGCTCACAGAGCGAGAAATTCGTTCGCGGCGGTGCCGAACTCTACGTGGACGAGGCGCCCGGGGCTTGAACAAGAAAGTAGAATCAAAATAAATCGCGCTGAAAATACTAATTCCGAGACTTGGGGGCTGCCGACGGAGCAGCCCTTTTT
>CAMAHM010000139.1 GCA_945834535.1 uncultured Sutterella sp.
CCCTTTGTATGTTTTGCGTGTCTCACCCGCCGACTCGTCAGTCAAGCCGTGCGGGATTTGTCGCCGACCATTGTGCACTCGGCCCGACGAAAGCGCCCATGTAATACCTCAAAAGAGGTGCATTTAGAGACAAAAAACGCCTCCGTTTAAATGCGTGCAGCGACGCTAAAACGGAGGCGCTCGAAAAAAGCGAGACTCAAAGACTACTTACCGGCCTTTTTGAGGTCGCCGGCGAGCACAAAAGTCACGCTCTTGGGATCAATCATTCGGCGCAGGGCACGGTTGACGTCTTCGACCGTGAGCGCCTCGACGGCGTCCTCAAATTCCTTGCTGTAGGCAAAGGTCTTGCCGGTATCAAGGAACTTCACCCAGCTTTCTGCGAGGTAGTCGTCCTGCGCACGGTTGACGGCTCGGTGATCAATAATGCCGCGCTTGGCTTCAGCGAGTTCCTTGTCGGTGACGCCCTCGCGCACAATGCGTTCGATTTCCTCTCGGGCACAGGCTTCGGCCTTGCGCAGATTCTGCGGCGCCACGATGGCGCTCATGCCCCAGACGGAACGGTTGCCGAAGCTCGGAATCATCACGCGGCTGCCGACGCCGTAGGAAAGCCCTTCCTTCTGGCGCAGGCGATTGACGAGTCGGTTCGACAGACCCGTTCCGCCGCCCAGAATCCAGTCGGCCACGATCATCGCCGGCGCATCCTTGTCGTCAAGATTGGCGGCAAAGTCGGTACGAGCCATCACAATGGCGTTTTCCTTGGAGGGCGTATCGACTTCGATGCGGGCGGCCTTGACGGGCGTGTAGGTGTCCCAGAAGCGTTCAAACGCACACTTGGCGTTGCCCTGCTTCTTGGTGCCAAGCACGACGGGAAGCACCGCCTTGACGGCCTGCGGATCAAAATCGCCCACGATCGCCATCATGCCGGCGGTATTGGTCACGCTGTCGCGGTACCAGGCAAGAAGGTCTTCGCGCTTGACGCTCTTTAATGCGGCCAGGGTGCGCACGCTCGTTTCCGAGTTGCGCGCGTCACCCTCGGGATGCGTGCGGAAGTGCTCAAGCATGGCGTTGCGGCCGAGCTGAATCGGATCGTCGCTCTTGCCTTCAAGGGCCGTCGTCATCTGGCGCACAAGCTGGTCGAACTCCTTGGCGGGCAGCGTCGAGTCGCGCATCAGGCGTCCCTGCAGTTCAAGCGCCTTGATGAGATTCTCCCGGGTCGTGATAAAGCCCAGAACATCCCCCTGCACTTTGAGGTCGGTGAGCGTATTGGCGATGTCGGTGCGCGTCATGTCGGCCGTGCCGCGGCTCAGCATGGGCTCCATCAGAAGATTCATGACGGCCTTGCCGCGACGGCTCTCGAGATTGCCGTGCTGAAAACGCGTGATGACCGTGACGGTTCGGCCGCGGGTCTTTTTGGGCAGAAGCGCCACTTTGACACCGTTGACTTCGATGCGCTCGGTTCTGGCATCAATATTGGCCTGCGAAACGTCAAACGCCTCGGCCGCGTCACCCTCCTTCTTAAAGACCGCTCGGGCGAGCACATCCTCGACCTTGGGCGTGGTCATGTACGGTGCGCGACGGGGATGGTCGTCGGGAATAAACATGCCCACAACGCGGTTGTCGCGCACAAAGTACGTCGCTGCAGCCGTGGTGACATCGTCGGGCGTCACGCGCGCCGTGGCGTCGCGGTCGGCAAAAAAGAGTCGCCAGTCGCCAAGAGCAATGTAGTCGGACAAATCGACCGCAAAGGCCTCGGGGTCCGAGAGCGTGCGCTCGAAGTCGATCGCAGCTTCTGCAAGCGAGGTTTTGACCTCTTCATCGGTGGCGGGCTTTTTGGCAAACGTGCGCTCGATCGTATCGACCATCTTGTTGCGCACGACTTCAAGGTTTTCACCCTTTTTGACCATAGCCCCGAACATCACAAAGCTCGGATGCTTGCCGCTCATGGCCCAGCCGAAGATCTGGCTGGCCTGACCGGTTTCCACAAGGGCCTTGTACAGGCGTCCTCGCGGAGCATCCGACAGAATGTCGACGGCCGTTTCAACGGCATTGTTGTCAGCGGCAAGAGCGCTCGGAATGCGGTAGCCGACCGCCACCATCTGCATCTCGCCGGGACGACGGATTTCAAACGTGCGCGCGCCGTCGGCAACGGGCTCTACCGTCCATTCGGCAGGCAGCACGCGTTCGGGCTTTTTGATGCGCCCGAAGGTGTCTTCAATCCAGCCAAGCACCTTGGCTTCATCAAACTTGCCCGAAACGGTCAGCACCGCGTTGTCGGGTTGGTACCACTTGCGGTAGAAGGCCTGGAGATTTTCAATCGGGACGTTTTCGATGTCGCTGCGGGCCCCGATCGTGTTGTTGCCGTAGTTGTGCCAGTCAAAGAGCACGGACTGCATGCGCTTTAACATCACCGAAAGGGGCTTGTTTTCTCCCATTTCGTACTCGTTGCGCACCACCGTCATTTCGGTATCAAGGTCCTTTTTGGCGATGAAGGAGTTGGTCATCGCATCGGCGCTCCAGCCGAGTGCCCACTTCATGTTGTCGTCGGTGGCGGCGAAACTGACGAAGTAGTTGGTACGGTCCAGCCATGTCGTGCCGTTCATGCGAAAACCGCGGCGCGTGAATTCCCGCGTCGGATCGGGATAGTTCTTGCTGCCCTTGAACATCAGGTGTTCAAGAAGATGCGCCATGCCCGTTTCGCCGTAGTTTTCCATACGGCTGCCCACGAGGTAGGTCGTGTTGACCGTGGCGGTGGGTTTACTCTGGTCGGCAAAAAGGACCACCTTCAGACCGTTGTCGAGTTCATAACTCTTGATGCCTTCGACAATGTGAACGGGCTTGAGCGGCGCAGCGGCGGCAACGGCCGCAGTAGCGGAAGCTGTCATAACAAAAAGCGTCTTTTGAAAAAAATTCATA
>CAMAHM010000140.1 GCA_945834535.1 uncultured Sutterella sp.
GCCCCAAAGCTCACCGTTGATGAAGTTGCCGATGCGCCCGAACATGAGCCCGGGAGCAACGAGCGGCGCCACAAAGTCCGTCACGGTAAAAAAGGTCTTGCCGCGCAGTTTGGCAAAAAGCGCCGCCGCAAGGATCGAACCGATGATGCCGCCGTGCGCACTCATGCCGCCCTGCCAGACCTTGAAGATGTCCAAGGGGTGCGAGAGAAACCACGCGGGCTGGTAGAGAAAGCAAAAACCCAGACGCCCGCCCAAAATAACGCCCAGCACCCCGAAAAAGAGCAGATCCTCAATATCGGCGCGCGTCATGCCGCGCCATTCATCGCGCGTACGGCGCGTACCCAAAAGCATGAAGGCCGCAAAGCCCAAAAGGTACATGATGCCGTACCAGTGAATGGACACCGGGCCGATGCTGACGGCAATGGGATCAAAGTCGGGTGCGTACATGGTCTGTGTTCGTCTGTTTAAATGAACGGCGCCCGAACGGGGCGCCGAGAGTGCGTGTTGATGGTTTGCGGCAGATGCTCAGAAGCGCTCGTCCTCTCCGAGGTAGCGCCATTTTCCGATGGGCAGGGCTCCGAGGCGCACGCCGCCGATGCGCACGCGCTTTAGACGCACCACCTTCAGGCCCACGGCCTCGCACATGCGGCGAATCTGCCTCTTGCGGCCCTCGACGAGCGTAAAGCGCAATTCGGCTTCGTTCATCACTTCGATGCCCGCCTTTTGCAGCGGCCGACCGTCAAGCGTGAGGCCGTGCCGCAACAGGCGCAGGCGATCTTCGGTAAACCGCGGTGCGCCGCCCGCCAGTTCCGTGACGCGCACAATGTATTCCTTGTCGACGGGGCTGTCGGGCGCAATGAGCCTCTTGGCAACGCGCCCGTCCTGCGTGAGCACCAAAAGTCCCACCGAGTCGATGTCAAGGCGCCCAGCGGGCACTAGGCTCTTGAGCTGCGCATAGGAAAAGCGTCGGGGGCTTTTGTCTTCACGCCAGTGATTTTCAGGGGTGACAAGCACGCGCGCGGGTTCATACCCCTCTTCGGCCTGCCCGCTCACATAGCCCACGGGTTTATGGATAAGAATGGTCGCCAGAGTCGACTGCTCGCGTCTGGCGCATTCAAGAACCTCGATGCGATCTTCGGGCATCACCTTCTGACCGATCGCAGCCGGCGTGCCGTTCACAAGCACCCAGCCCTTTTCGATCCAGGCGTCGGCTTCTCGGCGACTCGCAAGGCCCAGCTCGCCCATGCGTTTGGACAGACGCACGGGACCGTCGCCGGCCTGCGTACGTTGCGCGGGAACGGCAATTCGCGCGTCGGCCTCGGTGCGCCGGGGCCGGGCGTTGGGGCGGGAGCGCCCCTTTCCTGCGCCCCCTTGCGGGGTGTGTGCTCTTTTAAATGCCACGCCTTATTCCACCCGACCGAGAAGGCAGAATTCCATGATGCCCTTTTGGGCATGCAGGCGGTTTTCGGCTTCTTCAAAAACCACCGACTGCGGGCCGTCGATCACTTCGGCCGTCACTTCTTCGCCGCGGTGCGCGGGCAGGCAGTGCATGAAGAGTGCGCCGGGGTTGGCCGCGGCCATCACGGCGGCATTGACCTGGTAGCCGGCAAAATCCTTCATGCGGCGGGCGTTTTCTTCTTCAAAGCCCATGCTCGTCCACACGTCGGTCGTCACGAGGTCGGCCCCCTTGGCCGCCTCGACCGGATCACGGTAGAGCGTGTAGTAGTCGTTGCCCTCGGGAATGAGCGAGAGGTCAAGATCGTACCCTTCGGGGATGGCCAGATTGATGTGGAAACCCAGAATCTTGGCCGCTTCAAGCCACGAGTAGCTCATGTTGTTGGCGTCGCCCACCCAACAGACGGTCTTGCCTTCGATCGAGCCCTTGTGTTCCATGAAGGTCATGATGTCGGTCATGATCTGCACGGGATGGTATTCGTCGGTGAGGCCGTTGATGACGGGCACGAGGCTGTTGTCGGCAAAAGCTTCAAGGCGGTCCTGCCCGAAGGTGCGGATCATCACCATGTCGACCATGCGCGTCACCACGCGCGCCGTGTCTTCGATCGACTCGGAGCGCCCGAGCTGCGAGCCGCTGCTCGGCAGGTTCACGACGTTGCCGCCCAACTGATAAAAGCCCGTTTCAAATGAGACGCGCGTACGGGTGCTCGCCTTTTCAAAGATCATCAAAAGGACCTTGCCCGTAAAGGGCGTGTAGGGGATCCCGGCCTTTAACTGCGACTTGATCCACAGCGCACGCTGCAGCATGTGGTTGAGTTCATCGCGGGAAAAATCGGCAAGCTTTAAAAAGTGACGGATAGCCATGGCGGTACTTCGCGCTCCCTGAGTATTTTTTGGCGTCGTTGTGTTCTTTTCCTCCAAAGCGCGAGCTGCGCTCGGGATCAATCGATGATTGTAGCGGCAATACCAATCGGGCGCTCCGAGGCGCACGCATTTTTTGCGTCGCTTTCTTGCGTCGGCCTTTACGGCGCATGCTCCGATGCAACGCGCTCAAAAGCCGCTTTGTTGTTCTTGAATCGAAGGGATTCGTATGGAAAAGGCCGTTTTCGTATGGAATCGTATGGCTTAAGATGCTTTTCGTATGGTTTCGATTCACGCCGAACATTGTCTCTCTTCTTCTGGAACTTGAAGAATTCAAGGGCGGTTGGGCTGCCCACAGAAGTCTTGGTCCCGAGAGACTGGCAAATCTTCAGCGCGTCGCCACCATGGAAAGCATCGCCTCATCCGTGCGCATTGAAGGAGCGCGATTGACGGACGAGGAGGTCGCCCGCATCATGACGTCGGACCTTGTGACACCCGCTTTTGCGAGCCGCGACGAAGAAAGCGCAGCAGGCGTCGCGGCCCTGTTGCACCAAATCTTCGATGCATGGGAA
>CAMAHM010000141.1 GCA_945834535.1 uncultured Sutterella sp.
TCGGTGCTCCTTTGATACAGACTAAAAAGACGGCTCAGATTTTAGTTTTGTTTCATGATAAAAAAAGTTTTTCCGCTCGATGCTCCGCTCTCATCGGGCATCATGCTTGAGCGTCTGGAGCGCTTTGCGCACTGTCTTCGGGCAACGAACGTTTGGCGAACACCAAAGAAGGACGCGCGGTTTTGCATCCTTGCCAAAGCCAATATCGGCACGGGAGAGTTTCCGGCGCATGCCGGATCTCTCGCCCTGGCAGATCTGCTGCTTCCCGAAGCGTACTGCGTGCGTCGTTTGCGTGATGCCGGGTGCGATGTCTTCGGCACCACGACTATGACCGAACTTGCCGGCTTTGTGACGACGCGTGCGTCCGAGTTTGGGTATTCGCAGCTCGGAGGCCTGCCGAAAAATCCTCACGGACCTTTTCCGACGCGCGGTTCGAGCGCGGGATCGGCTGCGGCAGTTGCGGCGGGCTTGTGCGACGCGGCACTCGGCACGGAAACGCGGGGCAGCCTTATGCTGCCGGGGCTTGCCTGCGGCGTTGTCGCCTATAAGCCCAGTCGTGGCCTTATTTCCCGAAGCCGCATTGTTCCCATTTCCTCACACTTTGACGCCCCGGGCGTGCTCGCGCGCTCGGTTGCGACCGCCCGCACCGTAGCCTCTCTCATGGTCGGTGAAGATTCCGAGGATCCGGCGACGCGAGTGTGCAGGAATGTTTCTCTGAATCCAGAGATGTCTGCCCCCATGCAAAGGCGGCCGCGTCTGGCGTTTCTTGGTTCAGAACGAGCGATTGATGCTCTGCCCGAGTGGCTGCGCCGTGTCGCGGATTTCGTACCGATGGACTACACCGAAGAAGACTTCAACTACAAGCGGATCACATCGCTTGACATTCGTCTGGACATGGACGCGTTGCTCGGGCGCTATGGTGGTGAGACAACGCCTCACTCCTTTGCGCAACTGCATCGCTTCTACCGAGAGCACCCCGAAACCCACCCCTTTGGGATGGACCGGCTCGACGACGCTGCTGCCATGGCGATGGTGCCGCGGGACTCGTTGGAGCTTTTGGCTCAGGAGAGTATGGCTCGTGCGTCAGGGAAGATTTTGGAAGTGATGGAAAAGACGCAGGCCGACGCTGTGGCAGCCGACGGCTTTGCCGTGGACTGGTGGTCGATCTCGGGGGCGCCGTCCGTCACGGTGCCGATAGGCAAGTCTGCATCGGGCCGCCCGACGGGTTTGATGATGGGAAGTCGGTTTGCCGATGATGACCGGCTCCTGACCGTTGCTCAACAGCTCGAAGACGCAAGGCGACACCGGATGGCAGAGTAACGGGCACTCAATCCCCGATGACATCGCGGCAGGAAAGACACCTGCCGAACTTGAGCGTGTGGATTGCACCGCTCTAATCGGGATGAACGTTACAGCTTGTCCGAACGATGCATCAAGCATGACGAAATGGAGGAAATGATAAAATTATCCATCACAATGGAGAATTTTTATAGAAAATTCTCCATTACAGTGGAGAATTTTATCCATGACCTATATCCAACGCGAGCTGCAAGCGCAAATTCTTAACGAGACACCGCCCAAAGCGATCGTTATTTTCGGGGCCCGTCAGATCGGCAAAACGACCCTGTTGACAGAATTGGCCAAAACCGAATCTTCCGTTCGGTGGTTTAACGGCGATATGCCGGAATCGCAAAACCAACTCCGGTTCAACTCCGCCACCGACGTAGAACTCACGCTTCGTCAGGCCGACGTCATCGTCATTGATGAAGCGCAGCGCATCCGGGACATTGGGTTGATTCTCAAGCAGCTCGTTGACGAGAACATTCGTCTCAATCTTGGGAAAAAGATCTTTGCCACCGGATCCTCTTCTCTTGAACTGGCCAAAGGCGTGAAAGAAAGCGCGGTCGGCCGACTCGTTCATCGGCAGATGTGGCCGCTATCAATCTCGGAAATTGCCGCCGACCGAGGCTGGGGTGAGGTGTGTCAAAACATCGACCGACTGATGGTCTATGGCACCTATCCCGCCGTCTTCACGGCCCCCGATCTTGCGGAGCTCACGCTTCGGAATTATTGCGACGGAATTTTGTACAAGGATCTGTTTGCTCTTGCGGGCATCCGTCAAAACGATCGTCTGATGCATCTGGTCAAGCTTCTTGCCTACAGTGTCGGCTCTGAAGTGAACTATGACAGCCTGGCCAGAGAAACCGGCCTCAATAAAACCACGGTCGCCGATTACATCAGGCTCCTTGAGCAATGCTTCATTGTCAAAATTTGTCCGTCCTTTTCCAGAAATTTGAGCAATGAGCTCAAAAAAGGCAAAAAAGTGTACTTCTGCGACAACGGCATTCGAAACGCCGTCATCGGCGACTTCAGCCCGATGTCGGCAAGGCGAGGGCATGATGCCGGCGCGTTGTGGGAAAACTTCTTTTTCATGGAACGCGTCAAGTTGCACAGCCTGCGCAATGACTTCACCGACATGTATTTTTGGCGAACGACCGGCAATACGACGCATGAGCTCGATTTTCTTGAAGTCAAAAATGAAACAATCCGAGCGTTTGAATGCAAGCTCTCGCCCGGCGAGAAAGTAAGGCTGGGAAAGTTCTCAACCGCCTATCCGGAGGCGCCGATTCAGGTCGTCACGCCCAACGATATGATGAAAATTTGGTTCACCGAGGCCCGGGAGGCGAGCTTCTGATCGGAACCGTCCCTGCGACGGAGCGTTGATATCAGAGGGAATTTTTGAGGCGGAAAGAAAAACCTCCTGCACAGGGGATGCAGGAGGTTGAAAAGTGGTGCCCCAAGACTGACTCGAACAGACGACCTATCGCTTACAAGGCGATTGCTC
>CAMAHM010000142.1 GCA_945834535.1 uncultured Sutterella sp.
TCGGCCTGACACAATGCCCGTCTGAGTGCGTACCTGCGCCCGCTGAATGTTTTTTCCGCGGAATGTGCGTACGCCCCGCGCTGGGAATTCAGTTTTTTAAGCGTTTCGGACGCCGCCAACTCGGACCTGTGATATGCCTCAATTCGATTGCGCCATCGCCCTTCGTCGGGAACTGCATAACATTGCCGAGCCCTCGGGCGAGGAAGTTCTGACCGAGGCCTACATTGTCGATTTTCTGCGTCGTAACGGCATTGCCGTCGAACACAGCATCGCCGGTCACGGCGTCGTGGGACTCATCGACAGCGGCCGAGAGGGCCCCGTCGTGATGCTGCGAGCCGATATGGACGCCATCGTCTATCACGACCCCGATCACCCCGAGCAGATGGTCGCAGAGCACACCTGCGGGCATGACGCACACATCGCCTGCCTTCTTGCCGCAGGCCTGGCTCTCAAAAATTCCGTCGACTGCGGTCGCGTCAAGCTCGTCTTTCAGCCCTCGCAGGAAAACCTGCTCGGTGCACTGGCCATGATCGACGCAGGCGTTCTGGATGACGTCGACTATGCGCTCTCTTCGCACGTGATGCCTATTCAGGATCTGCCCTTCGGCATTTTCAGTCCCTCCGTGCACCACAATGCCGCGGCAACGGTCAAGGTGACGGTACACGGCGTGCAGGCTCATGCGGCCTATGAGCACTTGGGCATCAACCCCGTGGAAGCGGCCGCGCATCTGATCAGCGGCACGGGGCTCATGAAGCTGAACGCCCAAAAGTGCTGGAGCATCAAGGCAACCCGCATTTCAGGAGAACCCGGCTCGAGCGCCACCATTGCCCGCCATGTTGAAGTGACGTTCGACGTGCAGACCGAGGACGACGCCACGATGGACGAACTGCTGCACAAGCTGCGCAACATCGTTGACGGCACGGCTCGGATCTTCGGCACGCACATCGACCTCTCGATTAAAAACCACTGCCCGGCCTACGACTACGACCCTGAGTTTGAGTCTCTCATTTCTGACACCATCATCGAACTTTTCGGTGAGGCGGCCCTGGGCCCTCACTGCGCCTGCGGCGGCGAAGATTTTCACTTCTACAAAAAAGCCCGCCCGACGTTGCGCTGCGCCTATTTCGGCATCGGTGCAGCCTGCGAGCCGGGCCTGCACACCCGCGGAATGCACTTTGATGAAAGCATTCTTCCGCAGGCCGCGCGCCTGCTGACGCGCATCACTCAAAAGCTTCTGTCGGCTAAGAACTGACCGCCCGATCGACATGCGTACGCTTCAGAACTACCTTATCGACCTTGACCGCTGCGGCATGAGGGGACTGCCCTGCCGGCCGCACATTCCTCTCTAAGACTCTCTGCGCCCATTTTTTCGAGCACCGCTGCAAAACGCAACGGTGCCGCTTTTTCACGGCTTTTTTCTTCGTTTTTTTACTTTTGGAGGTCCCGCCATGAGTATTTTGCAAAACTACCTCACCGATCTCGAGGAGCTCGTCAACTTCGACTCGGGCACCCAGAACTTTGCCGGCGTCACGCACGCTGCCGAAATCATGAAGCGCCACTTTGAAGCGCTCGGCTTTACGTGTGAACTCGTCGATCTCGGCCCCAAGGCGGGCAAGGGGCTTTTGGCGCGCAACAAGCCCGAAAGCGACGTCTACGACGTGCTCATGAACGGGCACCTTGATACCGTTTTTGACGACGGCACGGCCGCCATGCGCCCCATGTCCGTCAAGGACGACCGCGCCTTCGGACCGGGCGTATCGGACTGCAAGAGCGGCGTGCTGGCGATCTACTACGCCTTAAAGGGCGCCGATCCCAAAGATCTTGACCGACTGTCGATCTGCGTGGCGCTCAACCCCGATGAAGAAACGATGAGCCCCAACTCGAACCACTGGCTGTGCGAACTCGCAGCCAAGGCCAAACGCGTGCTCGTCTTTGAAGCTGCCCGTGCGGGCGGTCAGTTGGTGCGCTCACGCAAGGGTTCGGGCAACTACACCGTGAACTTCAAGGGACTTGCCTCGCACTCGGGTAACGCCTTCTACGAGGGCGGCAACGCCATCATTGCCGCCATGCGCTTCGGCCTGGCCGCTGCGGCCCTGTCCGACCCCATCACCGGCACGACGGTCAACATCGGCGTCATCAAGGGCGGCTCGGTGTCGAACATCGTCTGCCCGGAATGCGAAGTGCAGATCAACGTGCGCTTCTGGCGCAACGAAGACGAAGCCGTCATGCACGAAGCGCTTCTTAAGCTCGCCGACGCCGTCTGGGCGCCGCGCGTGACGCAGACTCTGGTGCGCACCGGCCGCATCGGCGCCATGCCCCTGTCGGACGCCACCAAGGATCTGGTCGAGCAGATGACCCGTGCCGCCGAACTTGAAAACGTTGAAATCGGCTGGGTGGACGCGGGCGGCGCATCCGACGGCAACCACATGGCCGAAATGGGCGTGCCCGTCATCGACGGCTGCGGCCCTGCCGGCGGCGGCTTCCACGCCGACAGCGAATTCCTGCGTCTTGACACCGTCGAAGAACGCATCCGCATGATTTCCCGTTTCCTGTCCCTCATCTAACCGAAGGAAGTTTGAACCATGTCTGAAAACAAGACTGCAACAACGACTCCGACTCAGGACAAAGTCACCATCGGCAACTATATTGCCCTTCTGTTTGCCTGCGTATTCTTCTCGGGCTTGTGCGCGAGTACCCAGTGGTGGGGGATTTTTGACTTCACCACGTTGAACGGCGC
>CAMAHM010000143.1 GCA_945834535.1 uncultured Sutterella sp.
GTCGGGATGCGCGGCTCTTTTTTCGCGTTGTCGGGTGTTATCCTTGCTTCAAGGACTGCCGTCCCGAAACGCGCCTTCATCTTTCTTCGTTGTCTGCATGCTTTTTTCCACCGTTCCCTGCCCCAAGCCGCCCGGCGCAAAAGAAGCCGCCGCGCTGGGATTTACCTCAAGTCTGGGCCCCTTTGCCGTCAATACGTATTTGCCGGGGCTGCACCAGATGGCCGAATCCTTCGGCGTCGGCTTTGTGGCGATGGAGCAGTCGCTGACGGTCTATCTCGTGAGCTTTGCGGTCTCGAGCATCGTGTCGGGAGCCCTGTCGGACGTGCTCGGCCGCAAATCGACGTTAACGGGCGGCATGCTTGTCTTTGCGCTCGCCAGTTTCGGAGCAATGTGGAGTTCGTCCCTTACGACCCTGTGTTTTTGGCGCATGCTGCAGGGGCTCGGCGCGGGGGTCGGCCAAGTCGTCACGCAGGCCGTGGTACGCGACGTCTGGAGCGGGCGCAATGCAGCCCGCATGAACGCGCTGATCGCCATGTTTTTTGCCGTTTCGCCGGCCCTTGCTCCCGTTCTGGGAGGCTGGATCATCTCGCTTTTGAGTTGGCACGCCGTCTTCGTCTTTCTTGCGGTTTACGCTCTTTCGATTGCCGTCTTTGTCCAATTCGGCATGGCGGAAACTCACCCCGCGCATCAGCGCACCGCTCTTCACCTGCGCTCGCTTGCCGCCAACTACGCCCTTTGCCTTCGCTCGGCGGCCCTGACGGCGGGCTCGGCCGCCCACGGCTTTTGCTTTATGGGCGGCATTCTTTATACGGCGGGTTCGGCCGACTACGTCATCAAAATCATGGGGCTTGACATGGCGTCCTTTGCCTGGTTCAGCCTGCCCACGGTGACGGCTTCCCTGATCGGCAGCTGGCTCTCAGGGCCCCTGTTGCGGCGTCTCGGTGCCCGCAGACTTGTGCACGGCGTCACCCTTGTCGGAGTCGTTGTCATGGCGACGACGGCCCTCGTCGTCCAGTTTTATCCCGCCGCGGGCCGCTGGATGATTCTGGGGCCTTGCCTGTATTGGTTGCTCATTTCGACGGCCCGCCCCGTCATGATGGCCATGAACCTCGACTACCTTCCTGCGCAGCGCGGAACGGCCGCTGCCGTGCAGCAGTTCCTCGTTACCTTCAGTTTTGCCGTCTGCGCAGCACTTTGGGTGCCACTCGTGCTGGGGCACGCCTGGAAATACGCAGCCGTTTCGGCGCTCTGCCTCATTTTGACGGCTCTCTCGTGGCAAACATCCATGCGCTGCCGCCCCCGTGCGCTGCAACAGGCGGGCGTTTCAGAGCAACTTCTTTGAAGGAAATCGACATGTCGGTCAAACACTGGGGACTCGCCTTGGCAAGTGCGGCGCTTCTTGCGGGCTGTGCGGCAACGACTCCTTCCTCGGACTCTCTTGACAAGGCATTGCATACGGTGCAGCACTCCTACGCTCCCGACAGGCGGCTGACGCTTTTTGATGTCAAAATCCAAGACGGTCGGCTTGTCGGCGAAGTGGAAAGTCCCGAGGCGCTCGCGCTTCTTCAATCTCGCCTTGAGCCAACGATCGTCGAAGGCGTACGCCTTGCGCCCGACGAACAAACACTGACGCAAACGCCCTACGCATTGGTCTCGACCTCCGTTGCCACACTTTTGGCGCGCCCAGCCTTTGCCGCATCAACCGTGACACAAGCCGTGCACGGCACGCCCCTGAGAGTTCTGACACGTGCGCGTTTTTGGCGCGTGCAGACGCCCAACGGCTACATCGGCTGGGTGCATCCGCTGCAGATCACGCCGCTCTCCACGGAGCGCCTTGAGGCATGGAACCGCAGTCCGAAGCTTCTCGTCACATCACCGTCTTTGATCCTTGCGAACGACGCACAAAGCGTTGCCGCACGCCTCACAAGCGGAGCCCTTGTTGTCTACGCAGGCAAAAGCAACGGTCGACAGCGCATTGAGCTTGCCGACGGACGCTTCGGGTGGCTGGAGAAAGGCACCGTCCGTCCGCTTGAAAAACACCTGTCTCAGATGCAACTCACCGCAGCACGAAACCCCGAAGACTTCTATGCTCGGCTTCTGGCCTACGCCCGCACGCTCGTAGGCGTCCCTTATCTTTGGGGCGGCGCAAGCCCCCTGGGTTTTGACTGCTCGGGATTTGTGAGTCACGTCTGGCGCATGGCGGGTTTTATCGTACCGCGCGACGCTGATCAGATGATGCGCGCCGGGCACAGTGTGCCGATTGACGACCGCTCGGCGATTGCCGCCGGAAGTCACCTCTTTTTCGGGAAGGTGAAGGAAGACGGTACTTTCAATGTCTCGCACGTCGGCTTGAGCCTCGGGGGCGGACGCTTTATTCATGCGCTGGGCGAAGTCAAAATCGCCTCTCTCATTTCGAGTGATGCCGACTACGACGCCTACAACGCCTCGCGCCTTATTGCAGCGCGCCGCATCGACCCGCGCATTCACGAAGGTGCCTGCTTTGCGGCAATCCCCGAGAACGGCCTTTATCGGGTACCGGTGCGGGCGCCCGATGTGTGCTCGCATTAAAAAACGGACTCCCGTCGACGGGCGACGGAAATCCAAAATCGGAGAATGCCTGCCGACGGCCGAGGA
>CAMAHM010000144.1 GCA_945834535.1 uncultured Sutterella sp.
AGGCTCTTGCCTGTCGGATTTGCGCAGCCAATGTTGCAGGGCGATCGCACGGGTGTTGCCAGACGCCCCACGCGCGCCAACAGCAGGGCCGTCAAAAAGGCGGGCAGAGCAAACCACGCGATGCTGATTTGTCCGAAAGGTAAAATCACGAAGGCTGCCGCCAAAGGACCCAAGGCCATGCCGGCGTTGCCGCCCACTTGAAAGACGGACTGCGCAAGGCCCTTGCGGCCGCCGGAAGCAAACTGCGCAATGCGTGCCGACTCCGGATGAAACACTGCCGAACCGCAGCCGATAAGCGCCACGGCCGCCAGAACAACGGTCAGTGTCGAAGCGCCTCCCAAAACGACAAGCCCCACCAAAGTAAAAAACATGCCGGCCGGCAGCGACCAGGGACTGGGACGGCGGTCTGTGAACCATCCGACGGCCGGCTGCAGCAGAGAGCTTGTGATTTGAATAACGAGCGTGATGAGCCCGACTTCGGCAAAGGTGAGGCTCAGGTTGTCGCGCAAAATCGGCAGAGCGGCAGGAATGATGGATTGAATGGCGTCGTTCAGAAAGTGCCCTAGACTGATGAGGGCCAAAAGGCCCCAGGCGGTGCGGTGTGTGGGTGCTTTGACGGACATGGAGACAAACGGAAAACGGGCGAAATCCGCAGGCATTGTAGTGCCCGCGGCGGGTGCTTTTGCCTAAAATGGGCGCCGTGACCCTTTTTTTCGAGAGGTTTCCTGTGAACCAAGCATGCATCCTGACGCGTCGGCGTCTTTTGGGAGCCGCTGCAGCAGCGGCCGTGGTGTCGCCGCTCGTGCAGGCCAAAACCGTTGAATCGTCCTGGTCTCAGACGGCAGCCAAGGCGGCTGAGACTCCGCTCAAAGCCGTGCTCGAACACCCCTTCGTGCGCGGGATGGCCGACGGCAGTCTCGACCGCGACAAATTCGCCTTCTATCAGGCGCAGAACGTGCACTATCTGCGTGCCTATGCGCAGAGCCTGGACGGCATGGCCCGCAGACTTGAGGCCGCGCAGGATGTGGCGCAGATGCTCGCCTGGCGCGATGAAACGGTTGCTGCCGCCGAAGAGTCCCTGAAGCTTTGGAAGAGCTTCGGCAAGGGCGATAAGCTCCCCGACCCCGTGGCGGCCTGTGAGTTCTACCGCAGTTTTGAAGCCCGCATGGTTGCGGGCGGCAGTCTTATCGAAGCGTGGGCGGCGTTGTTGCCGTGCTTTTGGGTGTACGACCGCATGGGGACGGAAGTCAAGCGCATCCGTCGTCTTGCCGGCAACCCTTACGCCGACTGGGTGCAGTACTACGGGGATCCCGCCTACAGTACGACGGTCGGCAAGGCTGTGGATCTCGCCGAGAGGCTTGCGGCCAAGTCAAGCGAAGTCGAGCGGGAACTTGCCATACGGGCGTTTGTGACGAGCGTGCGTCTGGAGTGGGTGCTCTTTGACGCGGCTTGGAACAAGACCGACTGGCCCGTCTGATTGTTCGCTTGAAAGATACGAAAGGGGGGTTCTAAGCACCCCCTTTCGAGTATTCCGGTACGGAAGATTAGATCAGTCCGAGCCAGTGCCAGTAGGTGGCCGAAAGGATGAGGATCAGGGCGTACGCCAGAAGCGTGAGCACGACGCCCACGCGGGCAAAGGTGCTCACCGAGAAGGATCCCGTCGAGTAGGCGATCATGTTCTGCGGCGCGTTGACCGGAAGGATGTAGCCAAAACTCACCGTGAACTGCAGGATCATCGTCATGCCGATCACATTGACATCGGGCGAATGCAGGGCGCCGCACACGGCAATGATGATGGGAATGACGGCGGCGGCAAGTCCAGTGGCCGAGGCAAAGCCCAGATGAATCACGATGAGAAAGGCTGCCATGACGGCCACCACGAAGAACGGGGTGGAGGCGGCCAGATCAAACGCTGTGACAATGGTGTCGGCAAGCCACTGCGCGGCGTTGGTCTTTAAAAGGCCCGAGCCCAGAGAAATGCCGACGCCAAAGAGGAGCACCGTTCCCCAGTTGATTTTGCCGACAACTTCCTTCCATTCCATCACGCCGATTTTGGGCAGCATCAAAAGGGCAATGGCGCAGACGGTGCTCGTGGTCGTATCAATCGGGTGAAGTTTCTTTTCCGTGACCCACAGCAACAGAAGGATGCAGGAGACGATGAGGAGCTTGCGCTCGTCGGCGCAGAGGCGGCCGAGTTCGGCAAGGCTCTTTTTCACGGCTTCAGCTCCGCCCGAAATCTCCGTCACACCGGTCTTGACCATGCGCGTGACGACAAAGTAGAGGGAGATGGACATCAGCACGGCAAAGGGAGCCGCTGCCGTGAACCATTCCATCCAGGAGATGTCGGTGCCCGTGATGTCGCGAATGAAGTTGACGGCCACCATGTTCTGAGCGGCAGCCGTCTTGATGCCGACGTTCCACACGGAGTCAATTTGGGCGACCGTGATCATCAGCAACCCCGCAAAAGGCGAGGTTGCTTCCAGTCCAAAGGCGCGTACCATGCCGATCACAATAGGCACGAGACAGGCCACGCGGGCCGTGGTCGAAGGCACGAAAAAGGAAAGCACGAAGCCGCAGAAGATGATGCCGATCACCACGCGGGCGGGCGTAGCGCCGATTTTGGAGAGAATGAC
>CAMAHM010000145.1 GCA_945834535.1 uncultured Sutterella sp.
AATATCGGCCTGTCACGTCGAGGGTCGCGGGTTCGAGTCCCGTCCACTCCGCCAAGGATTTCTCAAAGAAGGCGAGGCATGCAAACGTGCTTCGCCTTTTTTGTTTGTCTGCGCGCTGCGTGTTGTTTTTCACCATCGTTTAGGTTTCATTCATGCTTCTTGAGTTGTTCCGCAGTCACAAGCGTTGGCTCATGTTCATCGCCATGATTCTTGTGATTCCCAGCTTTGTCGTCACAGGCATCTATTCCTACAACCGAATGATCAGCGACGACGGCGCGATCGCCAAGGTTGACGATACGTCCATCACGCCGCAGGATTTTGACCAGGCCAAGCGCCGCCAGCTCGACATGCTGCGCAACAGCATGGGTGAGTCCTTCCGCGCCGACATGCTCGACAACCCCGAAGGTCGTGCCGCCATTCTTGAGCGCATCATGAACGACCGTTCGCTGCTCGGTGAAATGAACCAGGGCCACGTGCTCGTGGGTGAAGCCACCGCCATCGAAATGGTCAAGACTTTCCCGGCCTTCCAAAAGGAGGGCAAATTCAACCGCGAGCTCTATGAGAACTATCTTGCTTCGGCCGGCTACACGGACGAATATTTCGTACAGCTCATGCGCGGCGACATCGGCCGTCAGCTTGTGACGAGCGGCATCACCCGCACGTCGCTCGTGCCCGATACCGTTGCCAAAAATGTGCACCGACTCCTGTCTGAGCGCCGCACTCTTGCCGTGGCGAGCATCCCGACGGCCGATTATCTGAAGAAGGTGACGGTGACCGAAGACGAAGCCAAGCGTCACTGGTCTGAAAACCAAAAGGCCTACGAGCGTGCCGATGAAATTGACGTGCAGTACGTTGTGCTCACGCCCGAGCTTTTTGGCAACGTGACGCCGAGCGAAGAAGAAGTGCGCACGTTCTACGAACAGAACCCGGGGCGTTTCCGTGCCGCAGAGCAGCGCCGCGCAAGCCACATCCTCATCGACCTCTCGCAGGGGCGCGAGAAGGCCAAAGCCAAGGCCGAGGAAATTCTTGCTCAGGTCAAGGCCGATCCGACCAAGTTCGCTGAGCTTGCCAAGGCCAATTCGGCCGACACGGGCAGTGCCGAAGAAGGGGGCGATTTGGGCTTTTTCGGACGCGGCATGATGGTGCCCCCCTTTGAAGAGGCGGTCTTTAAGGCCAAGGAAGGCGACATCGTCGGTCCCGTGGAAACGGATTTCGGTTTTCACATCATTCGCGTCACGGGTGTGCATGCCGAAGGCGTGCGTCCCTTTGAGGAAGTCAAGGACGAAATCGTTCAGCTCTATCGTCAGCAGGAAAGCCACAAGCGTTTTGCCGCCGAAGCCGATCAGTTCACCAATATGGTGTACGAGCAGAGCGACTCGCTTGAGAGCGTCATCACAAAGTACGGCCTCAAGCCCGTGGTCGTCAAGAAGGTGAGTGCCGAAGGCCCGGCCGATCCTGAAGTGCGTGCGCTTCTTAATCAGCATGTGGTTGAAAGCCTCTTTTCCGAGGAATGTCTGCGTGAAAAGCGCAACACCCAGGCTCTCGAAGTCTCGCCCAACAAGCTCGTGGCCGCCCGTGTGCTTGCCTACCATCCGCGTCATGTGATGCCCTTTGAAGAAGTGCGCACGAACGTGATGCAGATGCTCACCCGTAAGAAGGCGGCTGAAATGGCGCACGAAGAGGGCCGAGCGATGCTTGCTTCCCTTAAGACGGGTGCCAAGAGCAAGGTGACCTTTGCCGAACCCAAGAAGGTGTCGCGCATGCAGCCCGCGGGGCTCCCCTTTGAGCTCATCAACACGGCTCTTCGCGTGGATGCCAAGACGCTTCCCACTTATGTTGGTGTGGCCACCGACGAAGGCTTTACTCTGGCGCGCGTGAGCGACAGTGAAGTGAAAGAGCCCACCGAAGCTGAACTTAAGAGCGCTCGCCGCGAAGTTGCTCAGATGTTCGGTCAGGCTGAGCAGCTCCTTTATTTCCAGGGCCTGCGCGACAAGCACGGTGCCGTGATCCTCAATAAGGACTACAAGCCGGGCGCGACCGAGACCAAATAACCGTACTTTTTAGAAACAGCTGCCGGCTTAAGGTCGGCAGCCTATCAAAAGGCAGCAGTCTTCCATGCGAAACTGCTGCCTTTTGATAGGCTTAACCGAGAGGATGTCTTCGGCCGAAAAATTACTCATAAGCGGCGTAAACCCGTCGTTCACGGCGGGGATATAAGCCGCGTGTTTTTCATGTTCCATTTTCATGAACGAAGTACATTCTCTTCGGACCAGTCGTCGGAAAAAATGAAAAACCCCAAGCGGTTGCTCGGGGTTCGCAGTCGATCAAGAAAACCTGACGGCTTATTCCTTGTGGCCCTTGTGGCACATACCGCACTGGGCACCCTGCTTGAGCATGGCGTGCACAGGCTTACGGGCGATAAGCTTGTCGGCACCGCCGTGGCAGGCGAGGCAGTTTTCAAACTTGACGGCGGGGGGCGCGGGCACGTGGCACTTGTCGCAGGTCAGACCGCGACCGACGTGACGGTCAGCGAGGGGAGCGGCCGAAGCGGAACCGCAGACGGCCATCAGAGCGGCACAGGCCGAAGCCATGG
>CAMAHM010000146.1 GCA_945834535.1 uncultured Sutterella sp.
AGCAACGCGAGCGAAATTCTCAACACCTTCGTCGAGCGCCTCGGCTACCCCGTCGTGAGCACGCTGCTCGGACTGGGCGCCTTTGAAAGCGCAAGCGACAAATTCCTCGGCATGGTCGGCATGCACGGCACGTACGAAGCCAACATGGCCATGCAGAACTGCGACGTGCTCTTTGCCGTGGGGGCCCGTTTTGACGACCGCGTGGTCGGCAATCCGAAGGACTTCTGCCGCAACCCGCGCACCATCATTCAGATCGACATCGATCCGAGTTCGATTTCCAAGAACGTGCGCACCGACGTGCCGATCGTGGGCGACGTTCGAGAAGTGCTCACCGAATTTGCCGCCCAAATGGGAGACCGTCGGCCCGAAGCCGAAACGAGCAGCGCCTGGATGGCGCAGATCGCCAAGTGGCGCGCCAAAAAGAGCCTGGCCTACCGACACGACGAAAACGGTCCCATCAAACCGCAGGCCGTGATCGAGCACGTCTGCGCTTACACCAAGGGCGAAGCGTTCTACACGACCGACGTGGGTGAGCACCAGATGTGGGCCGCACAGTATCTGCAGCTCAACCGCCCCAAGCATTGGATGACGTCCGGCGGTCTGGGTACCATGGGCTACGGGTTCCCCGCCGCCTGCGGTGCCTGCGTGGCGCACCCCGGCGCACCCGTCGTGTGCTTTACGGGCGACGGTTCGATTCAGATGAATATTCAGGAACTCGGCACGGCCAAGCAGTACGGTCTTGCGCCGAAGATTTTCCTCTTAAACAACGGCTACCTCGGCATGGTGGCGCTCTGGCAGCGCTCGTATTACGGCGGACGTCTCTCGTCGTCCGTGATGGATGTACAGCCCGATTTTGTCAAGCTCGTCGAAAGCTATGGGCAC
Source organism: uncultured Sutterella sp. (assembly GCA_945834535.1). Taxonomy (GTDB): domain Bacteria; phylum Pseudomonadota; class Gammaproteobacteria; order Burkholderiales; family Burkholderiaceae_F; genus Duodenibacillus. The sequence goes on from CAMAHM010000146.1 coordinate 883, forward strand.
GTCGCCCTTCGCGTGCACACTTACGCCGAACTTGACGCGGCGATTGAAGCGGCCTTTACGACGCACAAGGACGAACTCGTCTTCGTCGACGTCGTCATCGCCCCCGAAGAACCCGTGCTGCCGATGGTCGGTCCCGGTCAGGGCCTGACCGATATGGTGCTTGGCGAGGAGAACTGATATGGCTGACAGACATCTTATTTCGGTGCTGCTCGAAAACACTTCGGGCGCACTGTCGCGCGTGGTCGGTCTCTTCTCGGCCCGCGGCTACAACATTGACTCGGTCACCGTGGCCGCCACTGAAAATCCGACCGTCAGCCGCATGACGATCGTCTCGCACGAGGAAGCGCCCAAGATCGAACAGATCACCAAGCACTTAAATCGCCTCGTCGAAGTGATCAAGGTGTACGACCTTCTTGACAACGATTTTGTCGAGCGTGAGCTGATGCTTGTCAAGCTGCGTGCCGTCGGACGCGATCGCGATGAGCTCATGCGCATTGCAGAAATCTTCCGCGCCCGCATCGTTGACGTCAACGACAAGACCTACACGATCGAAGTGACCGGTGACCGCGGCAAGCTCGACGCCTTTATCAAGACCGTCGACTCGGCGCTTATTTTGGAAACCGTGCGCACTGGGGCCTGCGGTATTGCCCGCGGCGAACGCGTGCTGCGCGCCTAACACAAAACGTTTTTTCAATCCTACAATTCGCAAACCACCCGCTCGGGCGACGGGAAAACCCCGTCTCCGACGGTTATCTAAAACCTAAAAGGAATCAAAATGAAAGTTTTCTACGACAAGGATGCCGATCTTTCCCTCATCAAGGGCAAGCAGGTTGCCATCATCGGTTACGGCAGCCAGGGCCATGCGCACGCTCAGAATCTGCACGATTCGGGCTGCAACGTGGTTGTGGGTCTGCGCAAGGGGGGCTCCTCCTGGGCCAAGGCCGAAGCTGCCGGTCTGACCGTCAAGACCATTGAAGAAGCCACCGCCGGCGCCGACGTCGTCATGATTCTTCTGCCCGACGAAACGATCGCCAAGGTCTACCGCGAACAGGTCGAACCCAACCTCAAGCAGGGTGCGGCTCTGGCTTTTGCGCACGGCTTCAACATTCACTACGGCCAGGTCGCTCCCCGTGCCGACCTTGACGTCATCATGATCGCTCCGAAGGCTCCCGGCCACACGGTGCGCTCGACCTACGTTGCCGGCGCCGGCGTTCCCCAGCTCATCGCCGTCTATCAGGACGTTTCCGGCAAGGCCCACGACATCGCTCTTTCCTACGCCTGCGCTAACGGCGGCGGCAAGGCCGGCGTGATTGAAACGACCTTCCGTGACGAAACCGAAACCGACCTCTTCGGCGAACAGGCCGTGCTCTGCGGCGGTGTTGTCGAACTGATCAAGACCGGTTTTGAAACCCTCGTTGAAGCCGGCTATGCTCCCGAAATGGCCTACTTCGAGTGCTGCCACGAACTCAAGCTCATCGTTGACCTGATCTACGAAGGCGGCATCGCCAACATGGACTACTCGGTGTCCAATAACGCCGAATACGGCCAGTACTACACCGGCCCGAAGGTGGTCAACGAAACGAGCCGCGAAGCCATGCGTCAGTGCCTCAAGCAGATTCAAAACGGCCAGTACGCCAAGAGCTTCCT